>JAYUJO010000067.1:0-6909 GCA_043765215.1 Rickettsiales bacterium
TGATCAATTAAACCATTTTCGTTTAAATCAAATTCTACACCTAGATTGTGGAGAAAATAAATCATTTTACTAGCAGATTGACACATAGTTTCAACAGAATCTTGGTCTGCAAGCCAATCAGATGCTTTTATCGTATCATATGCATGCCAACGCCAATCATCTGGTTTTATATTTCCAAGAGCTGCATTGATTCCACCTTGTGCTGCAACAGTATGGCTTTTAAGTGCATGAACTTTGCTAATAATGGCGACTTTTAAGCCAATACGGCTTGCAAAAATTGCTGAGGCTAAGCCAGATCCGCCTCCACCTATAATTATTACATCATAATTTTGTTTTATTTTATTTATTTTCATAATATATTTGACTTAAATATTGAATGTTTAATTTTCAATGACTATAGTTCAAGAAAACATATAATATATTTACCATCTATGCAAAGGTTCCTTACATTAATCATCACTTGTGGTATTATTTACCTAATTTTTAAACAAATAATAATTAATATTGATGTTCCCAAAAACATTAGTAACAGTGAAGCAAATATTGAAAAAAATGAAAAAATAAATATGGAAGGTAGTTTTCTAGAAAAAACATTATCTACAGTTTTGGTTAATACATTAAAAACGGATGAGGGTAAGTTTTTTTTGGAAAGCATGATTCAACCTGTAAATAAACCATTGGCTGGAACAGGAGCTAGTTTTAAAATGAATAATGATGAGTTTTTAAATTCCTTATTTAAAATAACTACATTTGGTGATGGTGAAAAAGGACCAGCTTCTTGTGGTCATTTGGTTACAGTGCATTATCAAATACTCACTGTTAATAACATTAAAGTTGATGAAAAAACAGTAACTTTTCCTTTAGGATCCAATAAGCTAGTTCCAGGTATGGATGCAGTGATTGTGGGAATGAAAACAGGACAGACCCGGCATGCAACTATTGCCAGTAAATATTTTTCTAGCAATGAGGCTAATCAAAACACTTCTTTTAAATTAAATATTCAACTTCAAGAAATTGTACCTAATAATTTTATTGATGATAATACTAAAATTTTTGATGATCAAATATCGTTCAATATCCCACTTTTATGCGGGCAAAAAGCAATATATGATGTAAAAATTACTAATTTGAGTCAAAATAAAATTGAATATAATTCCGCTCATTTAGGTAAGAAAATTAACATGCAAATTGGAGACTTAAATTATCCAATGATTTTCTCACATTCTCTGCATAATAAAATAGCAATAGGCACTAGAACTGTAATTACTAAGGGTAACTACTTAAAATCATATGCGTCTGAATTTAGCACTATTTTTCCTGAAAAAACAATACCAGAAAATGAATATTTTATGATTGAATTTTCAAACTTTGTAAATGATAAAATAAATAATCCTTTATAGCTTTATATTAAAATATAAATATATTTATGGCCAAAGCCACTAATATTGATCTTTTTTAGAGGATCCAAGTCGTTTTACCGAACTTGAAATAAGTTTTTTTAATAAAAATAGGTCATATTTAAAATCATTACATCAATATTTAATTAAGTATGATTGGCTGGCTGATTTAAACTTATTATCATTATGTGAAGAGTTAAAATTTAACAATACTTTAAAAATTCTTTCTTTTAAATGGACTTATATTGGCATTCATGGATGTTCCTTAATTTCTGAATTTTTAAAAACTAATTACACTCTTTACAGAACTTAATCTTTATAATTGTAAAATAAATAATGATGGTATAATTATTTTAAGCAAATTTTTAGAATTAAATGCGACAATAACTAAACTTAATCTTAGTGGTAATAAAATTGGAGCAGAAGGCGCATTTGCATTGAGTGAATGTTTAAAAGTAAATTCAACTATTACAAGTCTTAATCTTGATTGGAATGAGCTTGGATTAAACGGCGCAACTATAATAGGAAAATGTTTAGCACAAAATTATACTTTAGTTGAGTTATATTTAGATATTAATAATATAGAAGATGTTGGCATTGCTCTTATTTGCCGAGGTTTGAGAGATAATGAAGTACTAAAAACTATTTGTCTTGGAGCAAATAAAATTGGTACTGAGGGAGTCATAGCTATTAGTGAATGTTTAAAATATAACACAACACTAACTGAAATACGTTTAGCTTTTAAAGGAGATGGCGATATAATTGGAAAATCAATAGTTGAGGCTTTAAAAATTAATCATACTATTTGTAAACTTGAATTTTACAATAGTTATATACCACCCCATTTTCTTAAAATTATTGAATCAGCTATTATAATTAATAGAATTATTGCTTCTGAGAATATAGATAGAGTATATGAAAAAAAGAATGAATGCTTATTAATAATCAATAATTTACTTAAAGATAAGTTTTTTGCTAAAATTATGATGTTAGGTAAAAAACATGATTTCTTAGTATATGAGGCACTTGCTATTTTAAGAAAAAAATCTTTTGACAATGAAATACTTGAGCAAAAATTTTTTAAATTATGTGAGTCAAAACCATCTATTCAAAAGAGCGCACGGTCAACTATTTCCATTGAAGATGATATATTTCCAGAGCATGATCAAGAACCTTCTCAAGTTGAACTTCACGGAGATCAATGATTGCACTTAAGATAAGTTAGTTGCAGTTAATTCATTAATATGCGATAATAATTATATTAAAATATAAATTAATAATATGATTAACACACATGTGGCTTTTAAGAAGTTAGTCGAAAATGGGATGACTAATAATCTTGCCAAAACTATTACTGAGATATTGGAACTTCAGCAAAGTAATATTGTAACTAAAAATGATCTTAAAATTGAAATGACTCAAATTAGGATGGAAATGACTGAGCTTCGTACTGGTCTTAATTCTAGAATGGATAAGATGGAAAATGATATGAGTTGGCTTAAAGCTATCGGTTTTATCATAATTGGCCTTTTAATTAAAATAGCTCTGTTTCCTTAAATAAAATTCTTTATAAATTTTAATTATAGTGTATTCTACAAAATTCAAAACTAACTCAAATTAGATAATATAAAATATATTTTTCTAATTTTTCAATTATATAAAATAATAAAATGATTAAAATTAGTAATTTAGCCATGCAATTTGGTCCTAAACTTTTATTTACAGATGTTAACCTTGATCTCAATAAAAACTATAGATATGGCTTAGTTGGTGCTAATGGCGCTGGTAAATCTACTTTTTTTAAATTAATTACTCAAGAAGAACAACCAAGTGCTGGCGAAATTATCGTTAAAAGAAATGCGCGCATTGGTGTGCTCAGCCAAGATCAATATAAATTTGAAAACACATTGATAATTAATACAGTTATTGCCGGAAAAAAAGAATTATGGCAAGCGCTTCTTGAAAAAGAAGAATTGCTTAAACTAGAGGAACTAGATGATGAAAGTGGCTTTAGGATAGGTGAGCTTGAACAAATTATCTATGATAATGATGGTTATGTAGCTGAGATTTTTGCAGCTGAGCTTCTAGTTGGTCTTGGTATCAAAGAAGAGATGCATTATCAACCTTTATCACTGTTGTCTGGGGGTTATAAGCTGCGCGTATTACTTGCGCAAAGTTTATTTAATAATCCAGACGTACTACTTTTAGATGAGCCAACAAATCACCTAGATATTATTTCCATATATTGGTTAGAAAATTATTTAAAAGAAAAATTTAAAGGTTCTTTAATATTTATTTCTCACGATATTATGTTTTTAAATAACGTATCAACTCACATACTAGACATTGATTACGGCGAAATTAATCCATATACTGGCAATTATGATAAATTTGTTTTTCAAAAAGAACAAGTTATTGAACATAAAATGCATGAAGTCAATTATCTAGAGAAGAAATTATCAAAAATGCAGGCTTTTGTTGATAAATTTAGTGCAGGAACGAGATCAAGGCAAGTATCTTCGCGCGAAAAGCAAATGGAAAGAATTGAATTACCAGATATTCAGAAAAGCTCTAGAGTATCTCCTTCGTTTGTTTTTAAACAAACTAGGCCATCTGGTAAAAATATTATTAAAATTGATAATATTTCAAAAACTTACGATGATAAAAAGATATTAAACAATGTAAAATTTGAAGTTCATCGTGAAGAAAAAGTTATCATTATTGGAGCAAATGGAATTGGTAAATCAACTTTATTAAAAATTATTCTTGATAAAATTAAACCAGATAGTGGAGATCATGAATGGGGCTATGAGTCTCAAATATCATATTTTGCTCAAGATCACCATGAACTTCTTAATGAAAGCATGAGTGTGCTTGAGTGGCTTACAGAGCAAGCTCAAACAGAGTCAATTGCAGGCATACGAACAGTTTTAGGTCAAATGCTTTTTTCTCAAGATGATGTTGCCAAAAATATATTACATTTAAGTGGCGGGGAAGCTGCAAGATTATTGCTGGCTAAAATAATTTTAGAGAAAAAAAATATATTAGTTTTAGATGAACCAACAAATCATTTAGATATAGAATCTAGAGAATCTTTAAAACAAGCGCTTATTAATTACCCTGGAACATTAATTTTAGTAACTCATGATAGAGATTTTGCAACTGCTATTGCAACCAGAGTTATTTCATTAAGTCAAAAGAAAATGATTGATTTTAAAGGCGCCTATCAAGATTATTTAAATCAATATTCTGATGATTATCTGAATAGTAATTGGGTACTCGCCAATAAGAAATAATTATGCAACTTTTTTTTTAATTATAGCAAAGCCTTGGTTTTGATTAGCTAAATCGTAATTATTATAAATTACTTTCAAAAATTGTGGAATATTATGATATATGAACATGCATGATTTAACATTTAATATTTTGGAACTATTTAAAAAAAGTGGAAGTTCTTTCAAAAAATATTGCACTGCGATTTCCTTCATTTCTTCATTAATAATTATATTTCTTTTATATTCATGGGCTGATAAAACCCAAGAAGAAGTTTCGATACATCCTTTTTTAAAAAAGGAATTTTCATTATATAATTTTAGACATTGATTATAACTCTTATTATATTCATCATTATTAACTAAATCAGAAAGTAATATTATTCTATTTACTTGAAAATTATTTAATTGATCTAATACTTTTAATGTTTTATTTTTTAAATAATTATCTTGTTTTCTAACTTTATGATGAATTCTTTGATCATCATATCCTAAAGCTTTTAATGTATAACTTGAAATTTTATTTGGAATAAAGACATAATAATTCTCAAATGTCTGACTTACATCTTTCAATATAGTATAAATATTTTGATTATCAAAAAAACTATTAAAAGGACTAACTCCAATTAAGGCAAACTCTTTTTTTTTAAATATTTCTTTAGACTTATTATTTACTGGATAAAATAGATAATTGTTATTTGAGATCATTATATTATTATGTTTCGGATAAAAAAGTTGGAATAATAAAGCTAACTGAAACTCCATTACCGTCTTTATTATTTTCTGCCCATATAGCACCCATATGTATTTTAATAATTTCTCGACATAATGCTAAGCCCAGACCTACACCACATGCTTTAGAAGCTGTATTACTACTTTCAGTAAATGGTTCAAAAATAAATTCCAATTCGTTTTCAGGAATTTTTATACCTTGATCCTTAACGCAGCATTTAACGCCTTTTATGCTGCTGTTGGGTAATTTGGCATCACTGAGCTCAATCGTAATAATTTTCTCCATGTTTGTCCATTTTGTTGCATTTAATAATAAATGATCCATCACTTGTTCAATTTTTTCTTCATCTAAAACTAAATTAAAAATTTGATTGCTCTTAACTATTATTTCTGATCGATGCTTTGAATATCTTATATTATTGAATGAGTTAGCTGATTTAGTAACAAGTTCCGTTAAATTAGTTAATTTAAAATTTTCCTGATTAGTTTTAGAAATTAAATCCGACAAATCAAAAGTGTTAATTACTGTATTTGATAAACGCCTTGCACTCTCAGCAATAAATTCTACAGATGATTTTCTTGCCTCACTATCCGAATTATTCCATTCCTCATTAAGTGTTTCAGCTGTCACAACAAATGCCTGCAGAGGATTTCTTATTTCATGACTGATATTTTTTAAAAATCTTTCTTTAATTGAAGATGATTTTGCTAATGATTCCTGAGTATCTATAAGCACTTCTTCAATTTTTGTCTTTTCAGTAATATCAATTGAAATGCCAATTATACCTATAATTTCACTATTATCATTTACTAGTGGAGTTTTTATACTTAAAAATTTTTTTATAGAATTTCCATATATTTTAGGATTCTCTTCAATTTCATAAGTACGATTATTTTTTATTACTAATTGATCAGCTTCGCATATTTCATTTGCTTGGTTTTTCCACGGTAGTTCGTAATCTGTTTTATTTAGGATTTGCGATCGATCATTTAAACCAGACATTTGTAACATATATTTATTGCATCCTAAATATACACCATTTAAATCTTTCCAATAAATACTAACAGGTATGCTGTCTAATATTTGATAATCGTAATTATTCATAGTGATGTTTAAAATTTATTTTTTTAAATTATATTAAATAATAAATTTAATTGCAAGTAATTTTTCTAAGTTTAATAAACTGAATATTATTAAAATAATTTAAGTTATTTGATATTTTTATATTAGTTTATTGACAATTGTTTAATGTTGTATTAATATAACTTTATTAATTATTTAACTTATTGAATTAGCAATATTATGATTTATACTTATTCACTATTTGCAGCTAGCCATTTTTTAAATGTAAAACATACAAAAAAGAATAATATATTATTAAAATTTATTAAAGAAAATCAAACAATGACTGAAAAAGAAATAGAAAATATCGATTATCTCATAGCGAAATTATAACAATAGAAGTTTTATTTCATTTGAGTCATTATCGTACATTCAAAGATTATTA
>JAYUJO010000068.1:0-6884 GCA_043765215.1 Rickettsiales bacterium
ATCTAATTTCAATAAAACTTGTATTATTATCCCCTTGAACTTTTACGACCTCAAATTTATCATTGGAATTAGAAAGTTGCTGAACGATTTTATCAATAATATCATCTAATTTATCTGTTGCTATTATATTAATTTCTCGATTACTTGCAGGGGTGCCATCAAGATTTAAAGTCATTTTACCATTAAAATTAAGATTGACATTATTGGCAAAACCTTCATTGTTAACATTAACTCCTAAAACAAGAGAAGCAGAAACAGCAGCTTGTTTAACAGCAACATTTATATCACCATTCATAGCAGAATTATCAATAAAAATATTAGTTAAATAATCATCTTTTGCGCCAGTATCTGTGGTCGACAAACTATTAGTTTTTTTCATAAAACCAGATTGTATCGGGCTTAGTAATATAGTTGCAGAAGCTTTAATTTTAGTAATTGCATCTTTTAAACTCTGCATTTCAGCAATTTTTTTGTTTTCAATGGAAAGTTGATCGCCGTAGTCTTTTAACATCAACTCATTTTGCTCATTATTTTTTTCAGTGAGCATCTTTTGATCAGGTAATATATTTGCAAGGCCTATACCTTTGCTTAAATCTACTGCACTTGCCATATGTTTACCTTTTATAAAATATTAATTATAATTATGTAAGCAATAAAGGTGCCAAGGGATATACAAAGACAAAATTTAAATAAAAAAACTCGCCAACTAGTTATGGTTAGCGAGTTAAAGAATGAATATTGAATTGTTTATTATGCAACTTTGGATAATGATTTTACTAATGTATTTACTGCATTTTGATGTTCAGAATTTTCAATTTTCATGAAATTTCTAGATACTTCGATGCACATACGTTGATGTTGAGTTATTAATTCTTCATGATTATCACTATCTAAACCTTCATAAAAATATGAAATTTCTTTAGATAATGCTTTGGCAATTAATACTAATCTACCTACAGAGATTCTGTTAGTGCCTTTTTCATATTTTTGTAATTGTTGATGAGTTACTCCAATTACTTCAGATAATTGCTGACGAGAATAGCCTAAAGCTAATCTTAATGAGTAAATTTTTTTACCAATAAATTTATCAACTTCAATTATATAATCATTTTTACGTGCCATAATAATACCTTAAACTTTATAGATTAATATTTATTTTTAAACAATAATTTATTTTAACTATAAAACACAAAAATAGCAAGTAATAAATTTAATTAAAATTAACTATACTTTTAATTTCTCGATAATAAATATTTAATATACTAAATTCTATAAATTGTTATCCTTGCCTGATACAAAAATAATTATATAATAAGTGGAGAAATTATATGTAAATATACAATCAATTCATTTATTAAAGAGATATGAAAAATATTTTTCAAAATTTATATTATGCAATTGTTCGAATGATTGAACATGATGGTGTAGAGCATTCTGGTTATATGGCATTCATGATGCTTCTATCTATCTTTCCTTTTTTCATTTTTATATTAGCCTTTACAAGTTTCTTTGGTTTGTCTGAACTTGGGGAAATGTTTATATGGTTAACAATTGATAATTTGCCGCAAAATTCAATAGAAGCTATAAAAGATCGAATTGGAGAAATGATTGCAGATCCCCCTCAAGGACTATTAACATTAGCAATTTTTGGTACGTTATGGACCTCCTCATCTTTTGTTGAATGTTTAAGGACTATTCTTAATAGAGTTTATGAAGTTAAAACATTACCAATATATATATTAAGAAGACTTTTAAGTATTGCTCAGTTTTTAATTATTAGTAGTGCTATTTGTCTTGCAATGCTAATTTTTATAATAATCCCTATTATATTAGCAAAAGTTAAATATTTTGTAATCTTAAAAGAAGAATATGAATCAATTATATATATGTTAAAATATATAATCGTATTTCTATCATTATTTATCACCATTAGTTCATTATATTATTTAATTCCAAATATAAGTCTTAAATTTGCAGATGTAGCTCCAGGGGCCTTGCTTACTGTAATATTGTGGTTAATTAGTGGTTATTTATTATCTAAATATATTATATATTATAATCAATTAAGCTTAGTCTATGGCTCACTTGGTAGCGTGATTATTACCTTAATTTTTTTCTATATGATTAACATGATATTCATTATTGGTGCTGAGTTTAATTTCTTAATGAGCCATAAAAAAACATGATTAGCATTATCTCACCAGCTAAAACAATGGATTCTAGTTTTCAAATTCAAAATGTTAAATCTAAGAATTTTGAGCAATCAATTTTATATAAAAATCTTATTAAACAATTATACCTTCTTGATATTAATGATATAAAAGCAATTATGAAAGTCAGTGATAAAATTGCTGAATTAAACTATCAAAGATATCAAAAGTTTGAAGATTTACCAAGTAAGCAAGCAATATATGCTTATGATGGCGATGTATATAGAAATATTGATAGACAAAATTTATCAAAAGATGACTTAATTTTTGCTCAAATTCATTTGCGAATTATTTCAGGATTATATGGTTTATTAAAACCACTGGATCAAATTAAAGCATATAGATTAGAAATGATAACTAAATTGGCTAAATTTGCTCCATCGGGACTCAGTAAATATTGGCAGGATCATATAACAAATAAATTGAATATAGATATTGAAAAATGTTCAAGTAAATATTTAATTAATATAGCATCAAATGAATATGTTGCAGCAGTGGACCCACTAAAACTTAATTTTCCAATAATAAATATTTTTTTTCTTGAAGAAAAAGCGGGTGTTTTTAAAAATATTGCAATTAATGCTAAAAAGGCACGAGGAATGTTTGCAAATTACATTATTACTAATAAAATTGATATACCTAAAGAACTTTTTGATTTTAATATAGCTAATTATAAATATAATTCAAAATTATCGGATGATAATAATTATTATTTTGTCAGATAATGAATAAAAATTACAACCATAATGCATTAATTCGTTCTCAAGCAATATTATTTAATGTATAAAAGTTTATATTAACGCCAATAATGGATAGTTTTTGTTTATCTATATATTGGGGAAGATAGGAATAATCAGGGATTAATAATCAATGATAGGCAAATTATGGATAATTAAAGCTTATCCATAACTAGGGTTACATTAGTAATAGGGAAAACAATGTTTAATTATTATTCCGCATTTGAACAACAGGTTCAACAAATTAAAGATGAAGGACGCTATAGAACATTTGTCGGCGTTCAAAGACATGCAGGAAAGTTCCCACAAGCCTCATGGGGTCCAGATAAAATAGATGTAACAATGTGGTGCATTAATGACTATTTGGGCATGAGTCAACATCCTATAGTTGTGCAAGCTGCGCAAAAATCATTGCTTGAAAATGGCGTAGGATCGGGAGGAACTCGTAATATTGGTGGTAATAATTATGCGATTATTGAACTTGAAAAAACTATTGCTGATTTACATAATAAAGAAGAGGCATTAGTATTTACCTCAGGCTATATTTCAAATGATGCGACATTGACGACGCTTACTAAAATTATTCCAAATTTAGTCTATTTTTCAGATGAATTAAATCACTCTTCAATTATTTCAGGAATTAATAATTCAAAAGCAAAAAAATATGTTTATCGTCATTTAGATACTAATCATTTAGAGGAATTACTAAAATCAGTATACATTAATAGTCCGAAAATGATTGTATTTGAATCTGCTTATTCAATGAATGGATTAATTTCACCAATTGCAGAAATTTGTGCTTTAGCTAAGAAATATAATGCAATGACTTATATTGATGAGGTGCATAGTGTTGGTTTATATGGTGCTCGAGGAGCTGGTATCGCTAATATGGTTGGATTCGAAGATGAAATTGATATTATTCAAGGCACATTGGCTAAAACATATGGAGTTATTGGTGGATATATAACTGGTAAACATGTTTTAATAAATGCAATTAGGCTTAATGCAAGTGGTTTTATTTTTACAACATCTCTGCCACCAGTTATTACTGATGCCGCAAGAGCCAGCATAAATTATCTTAAAAATTCTGATTTAGAAAGAATAAAGCATAAAATTGTAGTCGCTAAAGTTAAAAAAGCTCTAATTGAGCAAGGAATTAGTATATTTAAAAATCAAAGTCATATTATTCCTATTATTATTGGCGATCCTGAGCTAGCGAGAAAAGCTTCTTTATTATTAGTGCAAAAACATAATATTTTTGTTCAGCATATTAATTTTCCAACAGTAGCCAAAGGAACCGAGCGTTTGCGAATAACTCCAACGCCAGGGCATAATGATGAAATGATTGAGAAATTAGCTTACGCTTTATCGTCGGTTTTTAAAGAATTAAATATAACAATGCAAATTATTGAAAATTCATAAAAGATGTTAAAATTCCCAGATATTGATCCAGTAATAATTTCAATAGGACCACTTGCAGTGACTTTTTATTCGCTTGCATATGTGATGGGAGTTATGCTTGGATGGTATTACATTTTAAATATCATCAGTCAAAAATCAGTCAATATTCAGAAAAAGAATATTGATGATTTTGTATCCTGGGTAATTATTGGTATAATTGTTGGTGGTCGTTTGGGCTATGTGATATTTTATGATCCTGCTAAATATTTTACAAATCCTATTGATATTTTAAAAACTTATGAAGGTGGAATGTCTTTCCATGGAGGCATTAGTGGGTTTTTAATAGCTGCAACTGCTTTTTGTCGATATTACAAAGTTCAATTGCTGACATTAACGGATTTATGCGCCGCAGCTATACCAATTGGTTTATTTCTTGGCAGAATTGCTAATTTTATTAATGCAGAATTATATGGGAGAGTTACAGATGTTGGGTGGGCATTTATATTTCCTTATAGCGATATGCAACCAAGACATCCAAGTCAATTATACGAATCATTTTTAGAAGGTTTTGTATCATTTTTTATTATAAGATATTTTATATTTAAACGAAATGCTTTAGATAAATCAGGATTTTTATCTGGCTTATTTTTGATATTATATTCATTATTTAGAATTTTTGTTGAATTTTTTAGAGAGCCAGATGAAAAAATAGGTTATTTATTTCAATATTTTACTATGGGTCAAATATTATGTATTCCAATGATAATTTTTGGTTCATTATTGATATATTTTAGTAAAAAACAAGAAGTTAAAGTCAATGGCAATTGATTCTAAAATTAGACAAATTATTAACACTAATGGTCATATCAAAATCGATGATATGATGAGGCAAGTTTTGTCTACTCATTCAAATTCATATTATAAAACTCTAAAAAATATTGGTAAGGGTTCAGATTTTATTACCTCCCCTGAAATATCTCAATTATTTGGTGAAATGATTGCACTTTGGACAATTTCACAATGGGAAAAAATTGGTAAACCAGAAAAATTTATTTTACTAGAACTAGGACCAGGTACAGGACGCTTAATGCATGATTTGCTCAGAGTATCTAATGTAGAACCAGATTTTTTTAAAAGTTTAGAAATATATTTATATGATATAAATCCACATTTTATTCAAAAGCAAAAAGAAAACTTAGCTCATTTTAATTTAAATATGAAATGGATTACAAATTTTGATAATATGCTAGAATTGCCAATGATTGTAGTTGCTAATGAGTTTTTTGATGCATTGCCAATTAAACAATATACAAAAGTGAAAAAATATTGGTTTGAATGTGTTTTGATTAATGATCCTATAACTGGAAATATTAAATACCATAAAATAGCTGCATTTAAAAATCTTCAATTACAACTGGACGTTGAACATATTAATGCTAATGACGGAGCTATATTTGAAGAATCAGTCGAATCATTAATAATAATGAGAAAAATTAGCCATCATATAAAAAAATATACTGGATCTGCTTTGATAATTGATTATGGCTATAATATTAAAGCAGAAATTAGAAAAAGATCTCAGTATAATGCAACATTACAAGCAATGAAGAATCACAAGTTTTGGCCTATTATAGATTCATTAGGTGAAGCAGATATCACAGCACATGTAGATTTTAACGCTCTTGAAAAAGCATCGCGAGAACAAAATATTACAGAGTTTAACTATTGTACGCAAAGAGAATTTTTGCTCGATTATGGAATTGATCTTAGGTGTGAGTTGCTGCAAAAAAACTTGTCAAAAGAAGAAGGAAAAATACTTAATAAACAAGTAACGCGCCTAACATCAGGGATGATGATGGGCGAATTATTTAAAGTATTATCTTTTATTGTATCAAGTTAAAATATTTTTTTTATTTGCTCATGAGCTAAACCAGTCGATACTGCAATACTATCTATTGACATGCCTAATTTAAGTAAATTTTTAGCTATTTCTATAGCTTTTTTTTCTGCGCCCATAGCTTCACCTCTGGCTTCACCTCTAGCTTCACCTATAGCTTCTGCAGCTTCTTTCATATAATCTTCTGCAGCTCTATTATCCCAAACACGCTTAATTTCTTTTTCATAAGCTAATAAATCATTTTCAGACCAATTAAATTGATTTAAAGCTTCATATGCGCGTTCAATTACTAAATCACTACCGATAATGTCTTTTAAATCTTGTTCTTTAGTTTTTAATGCATATTTGAAAAAATAACACCATTTTTCAATAATAGTTGTTAAATCTTCAATTTTTGTAATTGGAAATTTTTTTAATTCAATAAAACTAAATGAGAAATCCTTCAAATCATTTTCGTAAGTTTTTTTATCCAAGATAATATGATGGGAAATATATTCTTCTTTTTTAGGGAAAATATTATAATTACATATGGCTATAAAAATAACTTCTTTTAAATTAGCATATAATCCATTTTCCTCCTGGCCAGAATCTAACTGACGAGAGTAAGCTTTAGAGGCATAATATTGAGCTCTTTTCTCA
>JAYUJO010000069.1:0-6862 GCA_043765215.1 Rickettsiales bacterium
ACGACATTACTTTATCGCGAAAATCTTTACTATATGATGCTGGCATTTTCTTTTTATTATACCACACCCACTCTAAAACTTCAACTTAATTTACTATAGTGCTAAGAGAAAAATTATTAATCCTGGCACAATTACAAAATTTGTAATGGATGTTGCTTTAAAAGCCTTTGCTGATGTGGGTGGAAAATTTAAATATTCTAAAGAAGAAAATAAAACTTACGAAGATCTTCGTGATAATGCCTTAAATACTATTATTGTTGATACAAAAAATGTTGGTACTTTATCATTTAAGGAAGCCGAAAGAAAAGCTGAATTTTTGCACATTAAAGGGGTTATATCAGCAAGGCGTCACGTCGATAATCATGAGATGGGAAATAAATCTGATCCCAATTTAGAAGTTAAAGAATTCATGTTAAAAATATATGAAGACACTCAAGTGGAATCTGTTAAAGATAAAGTTAAGGAAAAAGTTGTTAAGGGTAAAGAAACAAAACTTAATAAAATGCTTGAATTATGCTCAAGTAAGGCATGGGTAGGGAAAAATAAAGACGAAATGCTTACTTCATTTGTAGAAATAGCCAGTCAAAATCGTTCTGGTAAACCAGCTTTAAGCAAAGAAGATATTAGTAATAATAAAACTACTAAAACAATGCAAAAAGTAATAAAAATGCTTAATGACCCAGTTACTCCAAGTGTTATTAAACAAGATTTTGCGAAAATAGCTGGTTTAGATGTAAAAAAATTAGCACCAAATTATAAATTTAAAACAGCAGACTTTAAAGAAATTATTAATGCAAATCGTGAAGTACAAAATGCAAAAACAAATCAAATAGATGCTGTTGAAAAACAGATTACATATAAACAAAAAATTAGTCATAAGCTAGCTAACGCTAAAGATAAAGTTAAAACAAAATTAAATAATGTTAAAGAAGTAACTGTCAAAAAAACTGCAAAACAATTTCAAAGTAACTCCAATGCCCGATCTCAACTTAAGAAAATGAAATTAGTTCTAGATGAGTTAAAAACAAAATTAAATGAAAAAACGAAAGCAAGAAAAAACAATCAAGTTCACTCATCTAAAGCTTCAATTAAACAAAATAATCAGTCCCCTTCTAGATAAAATTAGTTCATTGCAATTATCAGTGGGCATTATTAGAAAAAACCAATAATAGACAAGTTTTGCTTATCTATTATTGACGCTATAATACAGAGCTTTTTCATAGTCAAAAATATTCGTATTTACCTATTATGCATTTGGAATAGAAGATAAAATTATTTTAATAAAATGATCTAGTCTTTTACGTTCAACTTCCAAGCTACTATTAAAACTCCCTAAGCCCCATGGTGTTCCTTCTGGAGTAACATTAACCCAATTAGACCATATGAGTTGAGAATTTTTAAGATCAATAATAGCAATTTTTAATGTAACTGGGTCAGGTTCACCATTCGTATTAAATAAAGAAGCTATAATAACATCTTTAACTATAGCTCCTTTATTTCTATGACTTGCATGATAGTCAAAGAAAACTAGATAGTCAGCATTAACTCTGTCATTAATATTTGGCAATTTTGAGTCTAAAAATACATTTACATTATAAGACTCTTCTTCTGTGCGTAATTGAGGTTTATAAAGAGGATCAATGTTTTGATGATAATTTTCCGTTAATAAAACTATCGATTGAGATAACTTATTAACATGAATATCTTTAGGATTTAAAGATATAGTTCTAAAACCTTTATTTCTTAAATTTTCAGCTAAAATTTCAGGAATTAAATTCTCAACTAAATCTTCATATTCATACATTTTGGTTTTGCCACCACCAGCTCCTAGAGAATAAATTTCTGCTTTTGCAGGAACTATTGCCACAGTTATTGATTTGGATAATATAGAATCAAAATCAGCTGATTTCCTAACTGTAGTATATTTAGTTGTTGAACAAGCTGCTAAATTAACAGCCAATATTAGTATAAATATTATATTAAAAATTTTCATAAAATTACGTTGATTTTGGAATTATTCGAGTGCGCTTCGAAGAAATAATAACTAAAACTTCTTGATTCACAGGCAGAATTTGTGCACCTTTTTCTTTAGCTTGAACTATTGTTACAACGCCAGTAGCTCTTATGCTTTCTATTGCATTTCTCATCATGCTAGAACCTGCATAATAGTCATCTGATATTTGCGCTCTGTCCACTTGAACAATATATTCAACTCCATTAGTCGTGCTTAATGCAGATTCACCTACAGCTCCAATTAAGCCGCCAACTACAGCGCCTCCAACCATGCCTGCAACTCCGTTACCACTTCTATTACCAATAGCTCCACCACCAACAGCGCCAGATAATGCACCAACTGATGCTCCAGTTGAGTTATTACCTAATTTTTCATTTTCTTTTATTTTGATATTACGCGTTGATAAAATTTTACCATTAATAACAATATTTAGAGTAGAATCACTTGTATACATATCAGAAGATAGATCACGAGCACAACCACTCAACATAATTAAAGCAACAAAACAAGATAAGATTTTCAATTTCATAGTTAATATTTTATTTAATTTATGCAACTATATTTAAATTTACAGTATAAGTCAATTACTAAATATTAATATATTTTTACACATTAAATGAACTGCCACAACCACATTTACCTTTTTCATTAGGATTAGTAAAAGTAAAACCTGATTTAAATTGTTCTTCTACGTAATTCATTTCAGTGCCAAGCAAATACATTAAGGCTTTGGGGTCAATAAAAATAGTGACCCCTTTTTGATTAATTACTTCATCAAATTGGTTTTTTGCATCAGCATATTCAACAAAATATTTAAGCCCAGAGCATCCACCAGATTTTACTCCAATTCTAATTCCTAAAGATTCTTTGCCGCGACTATTCAGCAATTTTTTAACTTGATTTGCTGCCTCATCAGTCAGGCTCATGACCTGTCTTGTCATTATTTTTGTTTACTTTTATAGTTTTCAACAGCCGATTTGATTGCCTCTTCTGCAAGCATTGAGCAATGTAATTTCACTGGAGGAAGCGATAAATGTTTGGCAATCTCAGTATTTTTAATAGCCATAGCTTCATCCAAATTTTTACCCTTAACCCATTCGCTAACAAGTGAACTAGATGCAATAGCAGATCCACAACCAAATGCTTTAAATTTAGCATCAGTAATTATGCCATTCTCATCAACTTTAATTTGTAGCTTTAAAACATCTCCACATGCAGGAGCGCCGACTAAACCAGTACCAACAGAGTCATCTAGCTTGTTTAGGGTGCCTACATTGCGTGGATTTTCGTAGTGATCAATTACTTCGTTACTATATGCCATTTTAATCTCCTTATTTTATAATTTAATGACTAGACCATTTAATCTCGTCAATATCGATACCTTCTTGTACCATTTCCCAAAGTGGGCTCAATTCCCTGAGTTTATTTATTTTTGATAACATTAATTCAGCTGTATAGATCACCTCATTTTCAGTAGTAAATCTGCCAAAACCAAACCTGATTGAAGTGTGCGCCATAGCATCATCAACGCCAAGAGCGCGCAAAACATATGACGGCTCAAGCGATGAAGATGTGCAAGCCGAACCAGATGATACTGCTAAATCTTTAATTGCCAAAATCATAGATTCACCTTCAATATAAGCAAAACTTAAATTAATATTACCCTGATAACGCATGTTTCTATCACCATTTAAAAAAATGTCGCTAGCATTATCTTGAATTTTATCTACAAACATTTTAAATAATTTAGCCACATGCTGATTATCTTTTTCCATTTCAGTTGCAGCTATTTGCGCTGCAACTCCAAGGCCGACAACTAATGGCGTTGCTAAAGTTCCTGAGCGAAGTCCCCTTTCTTGACCACCACCATTTATCATTGGAGTTAATCTGACCCTTGGTTTTTTTCGAACATATATTGCACCAATTCCTTTTGGCCCATATATTTTATGTCCAGAAATACTGGCAAGATCGATATTGCACTCTTCAACGTCAATTGGAATTTTTCCAAATGCTTGGGCAATATCACTATGAAAAAAAGCACCATTTGCCCTGCATATTTGACCAATTTCTTTCAATGGTTGAATAACACCAATCTCATTATTCACTGCCATGACTGAAACTAGCAAAGTATCTTCAGTAATATTTGCCTTAAGCACCTCTAGATCAACAATACCATTTTTTTGTACTGGTAGATAAGTTACCTTAAAACCCTTTTGCTCTAAGTGCCTGCACGTATCAAGTATGCATTTATGCTCAGTAATTAAAGTTATAATATGTTTGCGCTTACCGCCGTAAAAATTAGCAATTCCTTGCAATGCCATATTATTAGATTCAGTAGCACCTGAAGTGAAAATAATTTCCTTACTTTGCGCTCCAATTAAGCTTGCAACTTGAGTTCGAGCTATTTCGCAAGCTTCTTCTGCCTCCCAAGCATATGAATGACTTCTTGAATGAGGATTACCAAATTTATGTGTGAAATATGGTATCATCGCTTCCACTACTCTAGGGTCTGCCTGGGTAGTTGCCTGATTATCAAGATAAATTGGCATTCTGCCACCTTCATCAATTACTTTTTGTCTTAAAATTGTCAGATCGGTCATAATATTTTTTTAATTATTTAATTCTTTATATATTTCTAGAAACTGAAAAACGTCATTTATAGTATTATCATAGCCAATAGAGACCCTTATTGCGCATGCAGCCTCTTCTTTGCTATAACCCATTGCAGATAAAACATGAGACTTACCAACTTTGCCAGACGAACAAGCAGATCCAGAACTAATGGCTATATTTTTCATATCAAAAGCAATAACTTGAATTTCAGCTATTTTACCAAGGTTAATTATTAAGCTAGTATTTGGCAAGCGATTAGTGTTTATTCCAACGATTTGCGCTGAACTAAAATTATTTAGTAATTCTGATTCTAGCATATTATGTAACTTACTCATATGAGTTTGTCGCTTAATTAACTCAAGTTTTACAATATGCGCAGCTTCTCCAAAACCTAAAATTGCTAAAACATTTTCACTACCAGAGCGAACTGATCGTTCCTGCCCACCACCAACTATCATTGGTTTTAATTGAAAATTTGCCTTGCTAATTAATGCACCAACTCCCATAGGTCCTGCACATTTATGACTAGATATAGTTGCAAAATCAAGATCAAATTCAGTTACATCAACAGCAATTTTGCCCACAGCTTGCACCATATCACTATGAATTTCTGCACCATATTTATGAGTAATAGAAGCAATCTGTTTAAGTGGCTGCAATATGCCTGTTTCATTATTAGCAAGCATAACCGACACTAGTTTCTTGTGCGACTTACATTTGCTGAGTTTAGTTTCAAGTTGATCTAGATCTATAATACCATTTTTATCAACATTAATAATTGATACATTAGGATATAATGAGCTATACGCATGAATAGATAAATGCTCAGTTGCAGCAATAAATATTTCACCGTCTAAGTAACTGGATAATATCAAGTTATTGCTCTCAGTTCCACCTGATGTAAATGTGATATTATAATCTCGCCCGCAATCTGTCACTCCAATTAATTTTGCAATATTTATTCTAGCTTGCTCAATTAATGATTTACCCAACCTACCATTACCATGTACTGAAGATGGATTCAATGGTAGATGGCAATATTCATTCATTTTACTTTGAACCATTGGGTGAATTGCTGTTGTGGCATTATGATCAAAATATATCATATAAACTTATACCGTGATTTTGCCAGACATTACGTCTGCCACCGATATGCTGGCAAAATAATCCCTAATTTGCTTGCTCAGACCTTTCCATAAATTATGCGTTTGACAGTTAATGCCATTTTTGCGGCAATTAATATCTTTTGAACATCTAGTCATTTTTAAATTCTCATTCATCGCATCAATAATATGCTCAATAGTGATTTGATGCGACGGTGTTATTAAGCGATATCCCCCACCTGGACCTTTTACGGATGAGACAATATTGGCTTTTTTGAGCTTTTGAAAAATTTGCTCTAGGTAGTTAACAGAAATATCTTGATTAGCCGATATATCAGCCAGCTTCATGGGTAAGTCACTATTATTACTAGCAACTTCAATCACCGCCATCACCGCATACCTGCTCTTTGTCGTTAACATCATAGTAAAAGCTTAGACCAAAATTAACTTTAATTATTAGATTTTATCTTAGCCAACTAAATTAGTCAAGTATTAAGAAATGATGGTTTAGTATAAAAATATCTTTAAATGAAGATGTGACTATGGGCGATTAATGGATTTTTCCCATCATAGCGCCCAAGGTTAGAATAAATATTTAAATATCGTTAGAATCTTCTTCCAAAGATCCAATTTTAGGTACTTCTTGATTAGTCGAAGCATGATTTATATCTGAAGGTTTTAAAAAACTACAAATATGTGCTAACATTTCATCAGGTAGAATTGCCAAACCTCCAGTTAAGGATTTTGCAACTCCAGCAAGCTCTAAAAAATTATCATTAATACATGCATTAATTCTCTCTACTTCAATATTCTGTTGAATTAATTCATAGACAATATCATTTTTCATTAATTTAAAATATTTTTGTAATAATCCAAATTGATTTTCTTCATTGCTTGAATTAATTTCATCAATTAACTCTATAGCTTGTTCAAACAAATCTAATGATATTTCTTTGACAGATTCTGATTTAAGGGCATATTCAACTTGATTAATAACAATTACCATATCAAACCCAGTTTCAGAATTTAAAGAAATTTTAGATCCTTCACTAATAATATTTAGTGAATTTGCGAAAGGTTTAGCACCTATATAAGTTAAATTTAAATTATTAATTGTAGAAGAATCAAAGTT
>JAYUJO010000070.1:0-6855 GCA_043765215.1 Rickettsiales bacterium
GGTTAAAGATAAAATAAACAACTTTGATAAATTATATGACGCTTTATCTAAATTCTTCTCCCCGCAGATTTCAACTTAATTTACTATAATATGTCATTAATTATTGATGCTGGTTTAACAGATCAATTGCAATATTTACAGACATTACCAATGCCCTACCAAACAATGCAATTTATTGATCATCATTTAAGTGCAAATGAAGGGCAAGAGTCAACTAATCAATTATCAATAACTGGTGAGGAATAATTAAAACCTCACTTTCTCTATTAAGCTATTTTGCTTGAGACGT
The DNA here is from genome assembly GCA_043765215.1 of Rickettsiales bacterium. GTDB lineage: Bacteria > Pseudomonadota > Alphaproteobacteria > Rickettsiales > Rickettsiaceae > Megaera_A. The sequence continues at coordinate 290 of JAYUJO010000070.1, forward strand.
TGTCTATAACTGTCAAAATCAATATTTTCAATATTTTGATTTTGGCAGGCGCAGGCAAAAATATATTTTTGGGAATCATTAATTTTTTGAATACATTGGCCACAAATGCCTTTCATCATGCATTGCATTTGGCTAAAGATGTTAATGCTTACCTCAACATTTGGAAATAAATAGTTTTTCTGCTCTGCAATAATTTGCCCTAATTGTGGGTTTAGCGAGCAAATCACTTGATCTAAATTACTTATACTTTTGGCAAGTTTTATGCTATCTAGTAAACTGCCTTGAATACTAATATCTTCAAGACGAGATTTAAATAATTCCTTATCCACACAACTCCAAATAACTTGATCGCTAACTAAAGTTATTTTATCGTAATAAATTCTGTCGCTACTATTTGAGTAATAAGCAAAAATAATTACCTCACAATGATTTTCTTTTAAAGCTTTGCTAAGGGCAATGATGCCCGCTACATTAATATTATCAGCAAGTAATGCAACTTTTTTATATTGATGAATAATTGCAGGAGAACCAGTAGGTCCCATCAACATGATTTCATCATTTGAAGCTAAATTAAAGGCTATTTTGCTAGTTTTACCAACTGCTTTAATTGCAAAAGTAATAGTCTCTTCGATTTTGTTGCATTCAATGCCAGTAAGTGCTAAGGGCTCCATTACATCTTCTATATTAGAAGCATAATTTTGAAGTTTAAAAAAATGACCAGGGTGAAAATTCAGAGCTGCAAAAGGTGAATATACAATTATTTCAACAATATCTTCTGTTAAGTAATTTACTGACCTGATAATACTTTTAAACTCAATTAAAGATAATTTGTTTGGTAATTGCTTTTTTAATAATTTGCTTATAGATTTATAATTATCTTTAACGCTAGCTAGTGCCTTAACCACGCTGCCAGCGTATTTTAAATTGCAATCTCCAAAATGACTTATTCGTTCATCAACACTATCAAATTTATTATTCTCAGTGCCAATGGCAATTAAAACAGTTTTGGCTTTTAGTATTTCTCCGGTGCTAAATGTAACTTGTCTAACATGATTAAATTGATCAACTTCAATTGAGGCAGGCGAAATATACTCTCTAAAATTAATGCTGATTGCTAGAGCATGTTCAATTTCTTCATGATTAAGGCGGTATGCTGGGGATTGTTGCAATGAACTTCTATAACAAATGTTAATGCCACCAAGTTCAGACATAATCTTAATTTTATCCTCATCATTTATGGCACTTTTAAATAATTTTGCATGATCAATATATTCTTGAGCAATGATTTTTTCTTCTTCATTTAAAACAGATTCATTAATAGCACCATCTTCCCAAGACTTATGAAATTGTTTCACGTGAAATGGATAGTAATGCATTAGCTCAACTGCGCTATCTATAGCAGTTAGTCCGCAGCCAATAATTATTGCTGGCATACGAATTTGAAGATTGGCATTACTTCCTGAAATAAAAGCTCCACCTTGTTGCAAATTCATTAAGAAATCGGCTGCAATCCGAACGCCTTTAGCAAAATAGTTGGAAATATTGTCAAATTTTGGTTTTCCAGCACCAATACATAAAGCAATATGATCAAATCCAAGAGAAAATGCTTGGTTGGTAGTAATATTACTGCCAAGTCTAATGCCACCATACATATTAAAATTAGATCGCCTTTGTAGAATTAAACGAACTAAGCTTAAATTATTTTTATCCCAGCGATTAGTTATGCCATATTCAGCCACTCCACCAAACCCTTGAGGTGCCCTAGTTTCTAAAGATTGTTTTATTTGAGACCAATATTGTATAGGTTTAGTCTCATCAAAAGGAAGCTGTGTTATTTTAAGACCATCAATTGCAGTGACATTATGACCTTCATTTAACATATAATGAGCAAGGGCAAATCCAGACGGTCCAAGTCCTGTGATAAGTATATTATAATTAGAAGATTTTAATGGAAGAGGATGCTCAATATTGAGAGGATTCCATTTAGTTAGAAGTAAGTAAATTTCCACTCCCCACTTTAATTGCAAAACGCAAGATAGAATATCAGACTCAATTAATGGAATATTTACTGGATCTTGCTTTTGGAAAATGCAAGATTTCATACAATCATTACAGATGCGATGACCTGTTACGGCTACCATTGGATTATCGATGATAGTCACCGCTAATGCGCCAATATTAAAGCCTTCTGATTTAAGCAAATTCATTTCAGAAATTTTTTGCTTTAACGGGCAACCAATTTTGTCTTCAGTTAAGCCTTTTGAACAAGAATCTTTTTCTTGATTATGACAATAAATACAATACTTACTGTGAGAATATGCTGAATTTTGTTTGTCTCTATAATTAAATCCTAAATATGGACTTTCTTTTAATTGAGCAATTTTGTGCTCTCTAATATGATTATTATCATTTATAGGGCGCGGAATATCAAATAACATTAATGAACTATTCATATCAACCATGCAAGCGCAATATTTAGCTAAAATATCTAACTCTTTTTCGTAAAATATGCTATCAGTTTGCCATTTGATATAATGATTAGCAATGTTAAGCTCGTTGATATCTTTGATTAACTGTTTTAGATCACAACAAATTGTTTCAAAATCTAATAATTGAATTTTTTCTTTTGGATATTTTTTTATTGCATATCTTTGAATAAATTTACGTCTACATTCATAGATTACATCAAATTTTTTATGCTCTAGTTTTAGCTTTATATTTTCTTGCTCAATGATGAATAATTCAGCAATAAAGTCATCAAATAAAAGAGCAAGTTGAATTAGAAATTGAGAATAGTCAGTTGGACTTATGTAGACTTGCTTTATAGCACGATAAAATATTAATTTATTATATAAATTAATATTTTGATCACTTACATATTGCAAAAAACTCTCATCAAGTTTAGTCAAACCTGATAGAGAGTTTAAATCATCAAAATCAAAGCCAAACTTTAAAGGTAACATTTAATTAGTAGATTCGATCCATTCTTTTATCGAATTTTTAGGCAATACACCCACCTTAGTGCCAATTTGTTTACCGCCCTTATACAACATCATTGTTGGAATGCTTCGAATTCCTAGAGACGATGGAGATTCTGGATTTTCATCAATATTCATCTTAAATATTTTAATATCACTGCCCATATCCTCTGATAATTGCTCTAATATTGGTGCAAGCATTTTGCAAGGTCCACACCATTCAGCCCAAAAATCAACCAATATAGTCTCTTTTGAGTTAACAACTTCACTTTCAAATTCACTATCAGTTATTTCTTTAATCATAATTATAATCCTAATTTCAAGTTATAAAACTTCTTACTAAACTACCAGCTAAAAGATACCAGCCGTCAATTAATACAAAAAATATTATTTTAAATGGAAGAGCAACCATTACTGGCGGCATCATCATCATACCCATTGCCATCAAAACAGATGCAACAACTATATCTATAATCAAAAATGGAAGAAAGATCAAGAAGCCTATTTCAAATCCACGTTTAAGTTCGCTAATCATGAAACTTGGTATAATTACATGCAATGACAGTTCTTCCAATTTTTTAGGAATATCAACTTTGGCAATTGCGATGAATAAATCTAAATCTTTAGGCCTTGTGTTTGCCACCATAAATTTTTTAAATGGACTGATTATTAGTGGGAAGGCTTCAGTTTCACTTATTGTTTCTTCAAGCATAGGTTTTAAACCATTCTCATAGCTTTCTGTTAATGTTGGTGTCATGATAAAAAAAGTTAGAAATAATGCTAGGCTAATTAAAACTTGATTGGGCGGAGATTGCTGAAGTCCTAGGGCAGTTCGAACGATGGATAAAACGATTGATATTCTAACAAAGGAGGTCACCATAATTAAAATTGATGGTGCAAGACCTAAAACTGTGAAGACCAAAAATAGCTGCATTAACCTGCTGCTCATTGAACTGCTGCTCAATAATTGCTCCATTTCTTGAGCAAATTCTGCTGCTTGAGTTATTGCGGGCACAAACATTAAAGCTAACAATATTATTAAGCGAGTTTTACTCATCATGTATGTTTGTTTTATATTTATCTATTAAAAAAGAATTATTTTTATTAATGGAGACTATATAGGTGAAGCCATTATTATTACTTATATTTATAATTTTACTATTCTCATCTATATAAACTATATTCTCAATTTTTAAACTATTAAAGCTATTAATATTTCGCCCATAACCAAATTTAGTATATTTTTGTACTAGTTTTAAAATGATATACATCACTAAAAATACAACGCTTAAAGCTAGCAGAGCTTTAAATATAATTACTAATTCCATTTATTTATTTTTTATAATTATCATTATTTACATAGGTTGTTATTTGCTGACTTTTAGAAATTGCTTTCACTCCCATATTTATTAGTTCTTGTTGTTTATTTGCAAATAACTTTCTTAAATATGTTATTTTATCTATAATTTCTAATATTTGTTCTCTATTAAAATTACTTTCAATATCAATTTTAGAAAAATCATCAAACATATATATTAGAGTTGGATTATTTGCATTATCATTAAATTTTTTTTCAAATAGCTTAAATTTATCAATAATTTCTTGCCAAATATGTTTGTTATTAATTTGTTCCATATAATTATTCTATTTTTTTCTTGGAATTTTGCTCGTAAATATAGGTAAAAATTTCTGCAACAACCGAATAAACTTCATAAGGAATATGATCATCAATATCAAGAATTGATAATATTTCTACTAAATCAACATTTTCATGTATAGGAATATTGTTTTCTCGAGCTATTTGCATTATCATATCTGCAATTTCCCCTTTACCATTGGCAAGCACCTTGGGAACAACTTCACTTGCCGGATCATATCCAAGGGCCACTGCCTTTTGTATGGTTTTTTGATTTTTGGGAAAATTATTATAATTATACATTTAATTCTTTATTTAGTTTTTTTTATGCGCGCAAAAATTGCAGAAATTATTTCAACAGTTTTTTATATTGGTAAAATAAAATATGCACCTGGAACTTTTGGATCTTTACCAGCATTTCCAATTTGTTATATGATAATGCATTTTGTTTTAAATAACCAAATTGTTTTTCATTTTAAAGGTTATTCTTTTCAAGAACAGCAGATAATTGCCCTATTTATGCTAGAAATTATTGTAGCCGTTGCATTATTTATTATCGGCACTTATTGTACTAGAATATATATTCAAGATAAGCTTGAAAAAGATCCAAAAGAAGTGGTAATTGACGAGGTGGTTGGTCAAATGCTGACTATAATATTTTGTTCATTTTCAGCTATTTTTGCCAGCCATTCAAATTTACCAATGCATTTTGATAGCGCTCACATCGATTTAATGTTTATAATTATTCTTCCATTTTTATTATTTCGTTTTTTTGATGCTGTAAAACCATGGCCAATTAATTGGCTTGATCGCAATATTAAAGGAGCATTGGGAGTCATGATTGATGATGTTGCTGCTGCATTTTTTGCCATTCTTGTTCATTATATGATTGTATTTTTAATTTTAGATTTTTATGCGTAAAATATAATATGTTAGATCAACAATTAATTAATTTAGTCCAGCAAATTAAAGATACTATAACAGTAAAAATTTCTACTGCAGAATCTTGCACTGGTGGACTTTTATCAGCTTATTTAACATCTCTTCCTGGCTCTTCTAAATATTTTACAGGTGGAATTATTAGCTATAGTAACTTAGCAAAAATGAAACTGCTAAAAGTAAATTCAGAAACTTTAAAAAATTATGGCGCTGTTTCAGAACAGGTTGCGCGCGAAATGGCTCAAGGGTGTCAAGCCATTAATGGAAGCCAAATAGCAGTTTCAATCACAGGAATAGCTGGGCCTGGAGGGGGATCTAAAAATAAACCAATCGGCACGGTTTGTTTTGCCATAATTAATGATCAACAAACGCGCTCATATACTTATTATTTTGATGGAGATCGTGAGCAAATAAGACAGCAAAGTTGCAAAATTGCTTTAGAATTAATTATTGACATCTTTAATCATTCAAAATATTCGTCTGAATTAAAAGAATGTTCGGAGTGAGTAGATGAATCTGAAGAATCTGAATCACCAATGCTATGAACTTCATTATCTTCTAAATTAAGTCCCTCTATAATCTTAGTAAACTCAAGATCTCTAATATGTGATAAAGCAGCATTTACAGCTTTATCAAAATTCTCTTGGACAAATTCAAGAGTAGTTTTTTTATAAATGATTTCAGCTATGTTAAAATTTTCTATTGCAACAGCTATTTCAAAGATAGTTAGTCCATCAGGTGTGGTAATAAACAAATCTGCATTATGTTCAATTAATTCTCTCAATACATCGCTACTATTTCTAGAAATAGCCAAGTGCGCGGGCGTGAATAATTCCTGCATCAGAGCATTCACATTAGCATTATTTTCTAATAATATGTGGGCAGCATCCCAATGGTTTTTTAAAGCAGTAAAATGTATAGTAAATCAAGATGAGATAGCGTAATTAAAAAAGGAAACCAAGGAATCGTATAAAGTATTAAAATATACAATTTGTTGTTTTATCCAACGTTTC
>JAYUJO010000071.1:0-2579 GCA_043765215.1 Rickettsiales bacterium
ATAATAATATAAATAATAATATAAATAATAATATAAATAATAATATAAATAATAATATAAATAATAATATAAATAATAATATAAATTTAATTTTTTAAAAATAATTCATTACCTTGACAAACCAAAAAAAAAACAATTTATTACCTTGTTTTAACTTTACTAACAAAAAATATATGCTACCAAAAAATATTAATTTTGATTCATACAATAAAATTGATTCATTTAATGGCACCTACAACAATAAAAATAATAGTAGTAAATTTTCGCCAGCAGCAAAAATAAAAGTTATCGGTGTTGGTGGTTGCGGATGTAATGCAATAAAGCGAATGATAGAGGTTGGTGTAGAAGCAGTAGATTTTTGGGCAATGAATACTGATTTACAATCTTTAAAATCAATTCATGCAGATGGAATTGTACAACTAGGTTCTTCTATAACAAGAGGCTTAGGAGCTGGTATGGCTCCTGAAATTGGCAAACAAGCAGCAGAAGAGTGTACCGATGAAATAGAATCAGCCCTAACTGGTGCAGACATGGTTTTTGTAACGGCTGGTATGGGGGGAGGTACTGGTACTGGTGCTGCACCAGTAGTTGCTGAAATTGCTAAAAGATTAGGAATATTAACTATTGCAGTAGTTACTAAACCTTTTCATTTTGAAGGTGTCAAAAGAATGCAGTTAGCCGAAGATGGAATTGAGCGTTTAAAGCAATGCTCAGATGCTGTTTTAGTTGTACCAAATCAGAAATTACTTCAAATTGTAGCTAAAAATACAACTTTATCAGAAGCTTTTAAAATTTCCGACGATGTCCTAAGAGAGGCTGTTCAAGGCATTTCTAATTTAATTAATGTACCTGGAGTTATTAATGTAGATTTTGCAGATGTTAGATCCGTTATGGCAAATGCTGGTACAGCTTTAATGGGAATGGGTCGTGCTCAAGGTACTGAAGGTGCTGCCATGCAAGCTGCTATTCAAGCTGTTGAATCTCCTCTAATTGAGCTAAGTATCGACGGAGCTAAAGGTGTGCTAATAAATATTGAAGGGGGAAAAAATCTTACCTTGTTTGATGTTAATGAGGCAGCAGCTTCAATACAGGCAGTAGTTGATCCAGAGGCAAAAATAATTTTTGGTTATTCTACTGATGAAAGTATGCAAGATGAAGTGAGAGTAACTGTTGTAGCTACTGGTTTTACAGGGGAAAAAAATGAGATTAAAAATGATTACATGCAAGATACTAGTTATAATAAAAATAATAACAGTGAGTATGTAAAGTATAGTAATTACAATAATACAGCCCGAAATAATTTTAGTTTAAATAGTTCTAAACCTCCAAATGGTACTCTTGGCAGAAATAATACAAATGCTAGTTTTACTCCTTCATCTATTGGTAGTGTAGTTAATGAAAATCTCACTACAAGTCATGAGCTTGACAATTTAGAAATACCAGCGTTTCTTAGAAATAGAATTAAAAAAAATACTAGTTTTTAATAATTAAATACGTACTATGCCTTTAGGAATAAATTTTGAAATGAGTGATGTATTAGAAGCAGTTAGGATAATTTCTAGATCTGTTTTAGACTCTAGATCATTTCCAACCGTAAAAACTAGAATTACTGCTGTAATGATAAATGAAAAACGATCTTTAAGTGTTTTTGCAGAAGTTCCTAGTGGAGCATCCACCGGTACTCACGAAGCTTACGAATTAAGAGACGGTGGCCCTGATTATAGTGGAAAAGGAGTTAATACTGCAGTAGCTAACGTTAATACTGAGATAGCTACTTTGCTTCACAATAATCTTGATTTAACATCTCCTGATCTATTTGATAATAAAATGAACGCCTTAGATGGAACTATGAATAAGTCTAGATTAGGTGCTAATGCTATTTTATCTGCATCAATTGCTTTACATCGTTTATATGCTGAAGTAAATAATCTACCGCTTTATGCTTATCTACGTAAAAAATACTTTCCACATTTAGGTGATAATTACAAATTTCCGCAGTTAATGAGTAATATTATAAATGGTGGTGCCCATGCTGATAGTGGAATTGATATACAAGAATTCATGATTGTAGCCAATACTGGAGATATAAATAGTGACGTTCAGATTACATCTGAGATGTATAACTTCTTAAAAGCTAAACTAAAACTTGATGGTTATAGTACATCTTTGGGTGATGAAGGTGGTTTTGCCCCTCATTTAAAAAACAATGAAGAGTCACTGAGGATAATATTAAATCTGATTAATAATTCAAATTATAAAGATAAGTTTAATATAGCTTTAGATTGTGCTGCAAGTGAATACTATAATTCAGAAAATGATACGTATAATTTAGATGGTAAGTCATTATCAAGAGAAGAGCTATGTGATTACTATATTTATTTAATAGACAAATATAATATCACTTCGATTGAAGATCCTTTTCAAGAAGATGATTATGATGGTTGGAAAATATTAATGTCGAAAGTTGGTGACAGAGTAAAAATTGTTGGTGATGATTTATTTGTTACTAACATTAAAAGATTAAAATTACTTGGAGTTGAGAAAAGGTTAGGTAATATGATATTAATTAAACCTAATCA
>JAYUJO010000072.1:0-2575 GCA_043765215.1 Rickettsiales bacterium
ATCATCAATTAAAAGTTTCTTCTATCTATTTATTCTCTCTCTTCATTCCTTTCTCTTATATCGAACTCAGGTTAAATAAGTTACAGCAGTAAAGCCGAGTTTTATACGAGTTGAAGCTGATGAAGTTACTTATCCACTACATGTAATTATGCGCTATGAGATTGAAAAAGAAATTATTAATAATAACCTAGATGCTAAGAATTTACCTGTTCTGTGGAATCAAAAAATGAAAGAATATTTGGGTATTATTCCAGATACAGATGCGATGGGTTGCATGCAAGACATACATTGGCCTTCAGGAACAATTGGATATTTTCCATCTTATACTAATGGGGCTATTATCGCTAGTATGCTAATGAAAAAGGCTAAAAGCGAATATACATCTATTGATTATGAATTAACTAATGGAAAATTCACCAGTCTAAATAAATTTTTAAATGAAAATTTAAGACAATTTGGTAGTTCAAAAACTTCCAGTGAATTATTAAATCAAGCAACAGGTTATAATGAGATTCAGCCAGATATCTTTCTTAATTATTTAAAAGATAAATATTTATAACCATTGACAATATTAGTTATAATTGCTATCTTAAGCGGAGCATTTTAAGAAATTAAGATACTCTCAAATAGTTTTTACCCATTTTCCAAAATACTCAATAATTTAAAATATAATCCTTAGGGCGCACGATTTTAAGTTTCACATAACCATAATTTTTAAAATAACAAATCAATGACTATACAAAAAAAAGAAATAATAAAAAAAATAATTAGAGCTCCAAGAAAAATTAAACCAACTGAACTCGTCAATGATGATGATCATATTGACAATAGAATTGTTGATGACGAAGGAAAATCAAACGTCCCTCCTCCAGTTAAAAACAATAATCCTAACAACAACGATATTAAAATTAATTTAAAATTGTTAAAAAAGAAATCGCCAGAAGAGCTGCAGGCCGAGGGAGAATCTTTGGGTATTGAAAATATTAGCTCTTTATTAAAACAAGAATTGATTTTTGCTATTTTAAAAAAAGCAGTTGAACAAGGTGGGCAAATTTCTGGAGAAGGTGTGCTTGAAATATTACCAGATGGATTTGGCTTTTTAAGATCACCGAATGCTAATTATTTAGCAGGTCCTGATGATATTTATGTCTCACCAAGTCAAATTCGTCGCTTTGGACTTAAAAAAGGAGACACAGTTGAAGGGCAAATAAGAGCGCCAAAATCAGGTGAGAGGTACTTCGCCCTACTTAAAGTTTACAAAGTTAATTTTGAAGATAATGAAAAAGCCTATCATCGTGTTCATTTTGACAATTTAACCCCCCTATATCCAGATCAAAAATTAAATTTAGAAATGGATACTGATGGAAAAGATTTCAGCACCAGAGCAATTGAATTAGTCGCTCCTATGGGCAAAGGTCAGCGCGCATTAATTGTAGCCCCTCCTAGAACTGGTAAAACTGTATTACTACAAAATATTGCACATGCCATAACTACTAATAACCCAGAGGTGTATTTAATTGGTTTATTTATTGATGAACGCCCTGAAGAAGTAACAGATATGCAGCGCTCAATTAAGGGTGAAGTTGTCAGCTCAACATTTGATGAACCCGCATCAAGACACGTGCAATTGGCGGAAATGGTAATTGAGAAGGCAAAACGATTAGTTGAACATAAACGTGATGTTGTGATATTATTAGATTCAATAACTAGACTGGCTAGGGCCTATAATACTGTAGTGCCATCGTCGGGAAAAGTTTTAACGGGTGGTGTTGATGCAAATGCTTTGCAAAGACCAAAAAGGTTTTTTGGAGCTGCTCGTAATATTGAAAATGGGGGGTCCCTGACAATTATAGCGACTGCCTTAATTGAGACTGGCTCTCGCATGGACGAAGTTATTTTTGAAGAATTTAAGGGAACTGGTAACTCTGAAATTGTTCTTGATCGTAAAATTGCTGATAAAAGAGTTTATCCTGCAATCGATATTATTAAATCGGGTACAAGAAAAGAAGAATTATTACTTGATCGTTCAGTATTGGCCAAAATGTGGGTGCTTAGAAGAATTATTAATCCTATGGGCACTGTTGACGCTATGGAGTTTTTACTAGGAAAATTTAAAGAAACCAAAACTAATGCAGAATTTTTTAATGCGATGAATTCATCAAAATAATATTAATTTTAAAGAGGATTATATGGTAAAACGACCAAAAATTGCTTTAATTGGTGGCGGAAATATCGGCGGAACACTTGCTCATTTAGCAGCAAACGAGCATTTAGGGGACATTGTCTTATTTGATCTAGCAGGGGGAAGGGCAAAAGGAAAGGCTTTAGACATCATGCAGGCAAATACACTTGAGAATTCTGATGTGAGTATGACTGGTACAGATAGTTACAAAGATATTCAAGGCTCTGATGTTATTATTGTAACAGCAGGCGTTGCTAGAAAATCTGGCATGAGTCGCGATGATCTAGTTGCCATTAACGCAGATGTCATCAAAACAGTTGCAAAAGGCATCAAAGAATATGCTCCAGATGCATTTGTGATCGTTATTACCAATCCTCTTGATGCTATGGTTTA
>JAYUJO010000073.1:0-6782 GCA_043765215.1 Rickettsiales bacterium
AGATAATTCCAAAATTAATCGCCTTTGCCTTGCGACGTATTTCTGATGTTACTTCATCTATTGGCATCTCAAAAATTTGACTAGCAGTCTGCGTGTGAATATCTTTATCCTCCGTAAAAGCTTTTTTCAAAGTCTCAATATTGGCCACATGACTGAGTATTCGAAGTTCAATTTGCGAATAGTCAGATGAAATTAATTTATATCCATTGCTAGCTATAAAAGCAGCTCTAATTTTTAATCCCTCTTCAGTCCTTATTGGAATATTTTGCACATTTGGATTAATTGAGCTCAAACGACCTGTACTAGTAGCGCATTGCAAAAACGTTGTATGAATTCTGCTGGTGATTTTATCAGTTAACTTGGGCAATGAATCAGTATAGGTGTTTTTTAATTTGGCTAGATGCCGATATGATAATAGTAAATTTGCAATTTCATGTCCTTCAGCATTAAGTTTTTCTAATATATCTGCGTTGGTGGAATATGCTTCTGACTTTCCTTTAGCTTTGCCAAAGGGGAGCTTCATTTTCTCAAATAGAATAATACCTAATTGCTTGGGTGAAGATATATTAAACTCCTCGCCTGCTATTGCATATATTTTTTTCTCAAAATCGCTAATTTTAAATGCCAATTCTTTTGAGAGATTTAATAAGTGAGTCGTGTTTATTTTCACTCCCACTTTTTCCATGTTATGTAAAATATGGCATAATGGCAGATCTAGAGACTCATATAAATGAAGAGCTTTATTTGCAATTAATTCTTGGATTAATCTATCATAACAATCAGAATAATATAAAATCATATGCTCCTGGCTTGCAGATTCTAAATCAATAATTATGCTTAAATCACGAGCTTTGTTGCCAGCATTAATCGTATAATCCATTAACATTAGATCATCACAAGATTTAATTGGTAGATCTATTGTTTGTAATAATTCTTTCAAATTATAAGTAATTTTCTTTATGGCAATATTATTTAATAATTCACCAATTAATTGCCATATTTCATTACTTTCATGACTAGAATCAGAAAATGAAAATAAATCGACCGTTGTGGTTTTCTGAATATATTCAATTTCATAAATATTTATATTATCAGAAACAAATAACATCGTATTTTTATCATGTTTTTGTAATGAAATCGATATACGACCAATTTTTTGTACATTTTGTAATAAAATAGTAAGTTCTGTTTTTTTACTAACACGAATTATTGAATTGATATTTTTCTTTAAAACACTTTTATTTGGCGCATCATTTTGTGATTCACTAATTTTAAGCTGGAATAAGTTCTCAATTCTTTTATTAAGTGATTTAAAACCATTTAAGTTAATAAAATCAGTAATTTTATCCAAAGATGGTGGTTGCCAACCAAAACTTTCAACATCTTGATTAATATCAACATTATGATCAAGGCCAACTAGTTGCCAAGAAATTAAAGCATCTTCCCTATGAGTATTTAATAATAATTGATGACGAGGTTTTAATTGATCAATTGAATCAAAAACTCCATTAACACTACCAAATTGATTAATTAATTCGGCTGCAGTTTTGGGGCCAAATCCAGCCACTCCTGGAATATTATCAGATTTATCGCCCATTAAAGCTTGAACTTCTCGAACTTTATCAGCGCTGACACCGAATTTTGCAATAATATCATCATTAGTAACATATTTAGATTTAGCCGGATCATACATAGCCACATAATCATCAACTAATTGCATTAAGTCTTTATCAGATGAAATGATGATTGCTTTGCGCTGCACTTTAGATGACTTAGAAGCTAATGTAGCAATAATATCATCTGCTTCAAAACCTTGTTTAGTCAAACATTTAAAATTTAAAGCTTCCGCGGCTGTTTGCACTAATTTTAATTGAGAAATTAAATCATCTGGAGCGGGTGGGCGATTTGCTTTATATTCTTTGTAAATATCATTTCTAAAAGTTTTCCCTGCGTGATCTAAAACTATTACGGCATGTTTAGGTTTAAAATCACTTAATATCTTAATTAACATTGAAGTAAAGCCGTAAATTGCACCAACCGGATCACCATTTGGCGAGGTGAGGGGAGGTTGCACATGATAGGCTCTGAAAATAAATCCATAACCATCAATAATTAGTAATGGTTCTTTATTTTCAAGATTGGTCATAATATTTGCTTATGTCTGATTAAATTATTAGCATGAAGAAGCTCTTCTTGAGTATTAACTCCAACGACGCGTTGATGCTCTTTGGATTTATAATAAGTGACTTTCTCACCAGCATTTTTGGCAATTTCAATAATGTTTGTCAGATAAAATTCTCGCTCAGGATAATTTGGGTCAATAATTAAACAATCATTAATATATCTAGATAATATACCAGGTGCAAAAGCCATTATACCTGAATTACATAATGTAATTTTTTGCTCTTGCTCACTTGCAAATTTTGTTTCAATAATTTTGATAAACTCACCATTTTTATCGGTAATAATTCTGCCATAATGATTGGATTGATCATATTCAAAAGCAAGGGTGGCTATTGCTGAATTGGTTTGTTTGATATGCTCAAATAATTCTTTTATAATATGCGGCGTAATTAATGGATTATCGCCATAAATAACTCCAATAGTATCCTCATCATTAAAATGATTTTTTGCAACAGATACAGCATGCGCTGTCCCAAGTTGATTATTTTGAATTACTGTAGTGCAGCGATCAGCGAACAAATTAATATAAGGCTCTAAATGATCAGAATATACTAAAATCAAATTATTAGTAACTTGTTGGCAATTATGCACTACATGTTCTAACATTGGAGATCCTCCAACCTTATGCATAACTTTTGGTAGGGTAGCATTCATTCTACTGCCTTTACCTGCAGCTAATATTATTATTTGCATAAATATTTTTTTATTTTAAAATTAGTTGTTTAATTTATCAAAAATTTCATCAGTAAATTCATAATTACAAAAAACTTTTTGAACATCATCACTTTCTTCTAAAGCATCGACTAATTTCATTAATTTTATTGCTTTTTCCTCATCGTCAATAATAATAATTGACTGAGGCTTCCACTCAATTTCAGATTCAATTGGTTCTTGATATTTGCTCATTAAATAATCAAGACAATGAATATATGACTCAACATCAGTATAAATAGTATGCCCATCCTCAGTTGAGAGCACATCATTGGCCCCGCCTTCAATAGCATTTTCTAAAACCTCATCATCGCTGCCAATATTTTTCAAGAAATCAATTCTGCCAACTCGATCAAACATAAAACTAACGCTACCAGTTTCTGATAATTGACCACCATGTTTTGAAAAAGCACTCCTAACTTCCGCCGCAGTCCTGTTTTTATTATCGGTTAAAGTTTCGACTATGAATGCGATTCCTCCAGGAGCAAAACCCTCATAGCGATTTTCAGCATAATTATCAAGATTAGTTGGGTCAGTTGCTTGAGCTAATGCTCGGTCAATTCTTTCTTTTGGTAAATTATAGCCTCTTGCCGTGATAATACTGTTACGAAGACGAGGATTAGCCGAGGAATCAACGCCGCCAATTTTAGCAGCAGTAATTATTTCTCTAACTAGTTTAGTAAAAAGCTTAGCTCGTTTTTTATCTTGAGCACCTTTACGATGTTGAATATTTTTAAATTTTGAATGTCCAGCCATTTTTATATTTAGCAATTAATTATTTTAATGCATTTATTTTAAAGAATTAAAAAAAGAAGGCAAGAATAATAAATAATGTTTTCAAGTAAAAAACATATAAAATACTGGATTATACTAGCTAAGATATAAATTCTATAATATTATATTAATTAAGTAATCATTATTTACAAAAAATTGGTGATAGAAAATGTTTAACTATGATGAAACTATTATAGTATTGAAAAACTATGCATTCGAGTTAGCTCAAGATTATATCAGAGCTAAACAACATGAAATAGAAAACTATGATGCAAATTTTGCCTTTAATATAATCAATACATTAAATAAATATAAACAAAATCTTTTACTTTTAAATAAGATACATAGACATGATTTGTTAGATTCAATTGAAGCTCATACTGATAGATATCTAGCTTCAATGATAAATTGTGAATTTGCGCAAAAAAATATCAATCAATATAAATTAGGTATTGCAGAAATAACTAATTTTTTAAAAGAGCATAATAAATCTATTGAAGAAACAAATGTGGATAATCATGAACCAGATCCACTACGCTTAAAAATGAATAAAATTACTAATAATATTAGGTTGTTACTGGCGCAAAAGAATCATAATATAGCAGCAGCAGATCGCCTGCAAGCTTGTAATATCGTTTACGCTATTGATTCAATAGATTATAATAATCAAGAAGATTTAATAGAAAAATTATTATTAGTTAAAGAAATTTGGAGCATTGAGAATTTAAATGATGCTCAAAATCAATCAATTAAATATAAGTTTCAAAATAATATAGCTCATTTTATAAATGGTGATTTTAATAATAGTATTGGTGTCTTTAATTATTTAATTAACTTATTATCAAATAGTTATAGTACTTTACCAAATTTAACTGATCAGCAAATCATCAATTTATATAATCGATTAAGAAATCACGAATTATCTAATGAACATATTGTAACTTTAATTGATAGAATTCAAAAAGAAGCAAGAATTAGATATAGTTATAATAGGTTAAGTGATTCTGAATATGAATTAATAAATTTATTTCAAAATCTTGATACATTAGTATTCCATCAAGGTAAATTAAAATTTGGTATAATTAAAGCATACTTATTGCATAAAGAAAATTTCGCTGAACGATTAATTAATCTGTTATTGGAACAAGCAGATAATATACGTGCATTTTCTTTAAATAATGACGAGATTTTAATATCCATTTTAAAAAGAATTAATTTAGCTTTGACAACAGAAGATTCTGCTAATGAAAATGAACAACTTATAAATTTAAGAAATATTCTTTCAACTTGTTTAGAAATAAATATTCAAAAAAAATATTCTAATTTAGATAAATATACTATGCTCACTTTAGTAAGAAAATATACTAACTTATTTAGCCAAATTGAGCAATTATTAAATAATGATGATTCTTCAAAATTATTTTTAAGAGAAGGATTTATAAAAATGATAACAAAAGAATTTCATTTGCATAATTTATCTAATTCAGTGGAAAAAATTAGACAATCTAGTTTTGAAAAAGAAAAAATAAAAGAAGTGCTAATGAAGTTGCATCTAGAAGAAATATTTATAAATAATGGAGTAAATAATGAAATCAAGGATTTAGATTTTAAACAAATCTCCAATCATTCAGATATTAAAAAATCAGATGATTATATTAGACATATATTAAAATATATCGTCTCTATATCAAATGCTTCACAATTAAATATTCTTTATAAACCACAGTTAAGTGAATCAAAATCTAGTGAATTTCAATTATATCTGAGGCAAGAAATTAAAAATGAAATTATTTCTAGAACTTCATTTTCGAAAATGATTAAGGCTATTTTTACAGGAAATAAAAAAGAATATGATCAATTATGTAATTTGAAGAAAACTACATATTAATGGTTAAACTGCCAGCAATTGTTATAGTCAACTTGGTAATTATTGCTTCAATTACTATATACATTGTACAAAACATGACTAATATTTGAGCAGGAGTCAATACAAAAAATACTTGAAAATTTGGCATTAACCGAGCCAGCATTCCACTACCGGTCATAATTGCAAGCCCAACTATTAAAAATGGTGAGACCATTTTAAAGGCAAGAATAAAACTATCATTAATTACAAAAGTAATAAATTTAACCAAATCAGTAGAATCAATCAACTCGCCAGGTGGAAAATTAATATAGCTATCAGCAACTGCTTGAATGAATAAATGATGAGTATTAGTACTAAAAATCATTACTATTGTTAGTAGTAATATTAAATTAGAAAAAAGCGTTACTTGCGATTTTTGCATTGGATCAAAAAAAGCAGCAGATCCTAAGCCAGATTGTAATGATACAATTTGGCCAATATAATGGGCAGATTGATAATATATATTAGCAGCAAAACTGATGATAAAACCGATTAATAATTCAATAGCAATATAGCCAAACAAAATAGCAAAATTATCAGAATATTTTGGTAAATAGGGCATCAAGATCGGCATCATAATAAATGTTGAAGTTAAAGCAAGAGCAAGCTTACCGCGCATGAATATATAGGGTGATCCAATAGCTGGAAATCGACTAAAAGCCATTCCCATCCTTGCAAATACTAACATAAATTGAAAAATAAATTCAATCGTTACTTTTTCTTCCATTATTTATATGAAAATTAAATTTTAATGATGATAGCCAAATATGTTATATGATGCAGTAATTTTATTGACGAATTAACAAAATAGCTCTATTTTTATTTATCAAATCTAGAATTAATGTCTAAAATATATTTTCAAACTAATGTACGATTACCTAATAGACTTCCTGCCTAATTTTATATATATAATTAAAGGCGTTAGTGTCACTCTGCAATATAGTACTATCTCAGTTTTTTTTGGCCTAATCATTGGCTCATTTTTAGCTATATGTAAAATTGTAAATGTTAAAATAATTAAATTTTTTGCGCATGCTTATACTTCTGTTTTTAGAGGTACCCCACTTTTAATTCAGTTAACTATAATTTATTACTGCGTGCCAGGAATCCTTGGTATTAAACTTGATGCATTTGCAGCGGGAGTGATTGCTTTTTCTCTAAATTCTGGTGCATATATTTCAGAAGTTGTAAGAGCTGGCATTTCGTC
>JAYUJO010000074.1:0-2554 GCA_043765215.1 Rickettsiales bacterium
TTGATACTAATTATGTGGCTTTTTAACTGACGATTGGGTGGCTCAGTATGACTGATTTTAGTTCCACTTAACTGGACCACTATGACTGATGAATGACACCTTCTTTCCCTTCTCTCTCCATTTTGCTCTTTCTTCTTCTTGAGACTGAGATATATGACTTTTGTCGGGTGTTGATATAATTGGTTCTAGATATGTATGGTGTTGATCTAAACTAGTTTTATGATATTTTGTTAAAGGTTTTTCTAACTCATTAGCTTCAATCGTTCTTTTTGATTTTTTCATCTTAATTTTTAATAAATATTTTATCCTTAAGAACATTAACTCACTGTTTTATATAGTATGCAAGTTAATTATCATATACTTGATCAAAACTTTTCAACTTTAATGGGATATCTTGCTTACTATTTGCAACATAAAAATTATTAAACAATTGATAAAGCAAAAGTTCAATCTAAGTTAGGATTATTAAAGCTTACATTTCGCTTTTAAAGCTTAAAATATTATCGATAGAAAGACCCGTCACCGAAGCAATCAACTTAATATCGATATTTTCTCTTAGCATTCTCTTAGCAGTTTTTTCAATTCCTCTAGACTCGGCTCTAGCCTCTCCTATGGCCTCTCCTATAGCCTTTCCTCTGGCTTCTCCTCTAGCTTCTCCAATAATAATTCCTTTATTAATACCTTCTTCAATATAACTATCTGCAATTGTTCTCATAATATTATCCGTGTCTTCTTTGGGTAAATTATCTACTATTAACTGCTCCAGTAATTGTTTATTTTCTTCTGGAACTTTAGAGTCAGTATACCATAAAATCAATTTTGTGTGAACATAATTTTTACCTTTATCAATAATTAATGCTTTAGTACAAAGCTGCATAGCCTTTTCTAACATCTTTAATGTATCTCGCTCATGTATATGCTTCATACTATATAAAACAAAACTCAAATGCTTTTCATAATCAATCTCTTCATCAGACATTCTATTGAGATCAATTAAATTATAATCCTCTGACATGGCTTTTTTAGATAAAAATGGGTTGGTAAATAATTCCCATATATTGCGCGGCGCCGCGTATTTCCTTTTGCCATTATATAATACTAAAGGTAAAATAATAGGCAGTTTGGTCTTTTTAAAAGCATGACGCTCAAGTAGCAATAATGAATATTTCCATAAGCGCAAAGCAATCCAATGATCAGAACTGGATTGGTGCTCCAAAAGCGTATAAATAAATGCAGTCTCGACTTTATCACCTAGCTTTGATTTAGTTTCAACAGAATACACAATATCACTAAGTCTAGTTTTTAAGGAATCCTCAACATATGATTCTTTTTCTACCTTAAGTGTAGTTAAATCCAATATATCTTTAAATTCAGCAGGAAGAAACTCTTCCAAAAACTCTACTGCCGCAATAGGGTTTTCCATGATTTTCTTTACTAATAAATCATGATTAGCCATTTTGGGTTTTTCAGGTTTTATTTTTTTAGAGATATTAGTCATTCTCAGGCATATAAATTATTATTACAAACCTGTAATTATATCATTTAAAATTAATTTGACTATAGGATCTTCTGAATTTTATACGTTTCGTACGAGATTATTATGAAATGTATAAAATTAGTTTTTTATTAAGCTACTTTACTTAAAATTTTAATTAAATCATTAACCGCAGTCTTATGCTCAGACTTTTCTATTTGCATAAAATTACGTGCAACTTCAATACACATACGCTGATGTTGTGTAACTATTGGATCAGGATTTAACTTATCTATTTCTTGATAGAAATATGATAAATTTACTGATAAGGCTTTGGCAATTAATACTAATCTTCCAACTGACAATCTATTAAAACCTGTTTCATATTTGGACAATTGTTGATTAGACACACCTATCATATCACATAACTGTTGACGCGAATAGCCATTTGCTAATCTTAAGAGTTTAACTTGATTGCCTAAATGCTGATTGATTTTATCTATATCCATATTTTTTCGTGACATTTTATCGCCCTATTATAATTGTAATATTTACTTAACTTAATATTTTTGAAATACGTACAATAAATATACTTCATTTTTTTATTTTATGCAAACCTAAAGTTTAAATTTATAAATAAATATTGTTGTTTAGTAAAATTATTTATAAAAATATATATAAATGGTTAAAGATAAATTATGGTTTGTTTTGAATAAAGATTTGTATTCAATTTTAGCTAATATGACTAATTAATTCCAAATAATTAATCTAAGCTTAATGTAATTTTTAACGCTTTTTCAATATCTTTAATTTCTGTCTTTATTATTGTTGAAATATAATCCCTTAATCTTATTTTATCTACTGTTCTGATTTGATCAGCTAAAACTTTAGCTTTTTTATTTTCTACATTTATTTTGGCTTCAAAAGGAAAGATTTTATCTATATTTGAAGTTATAGGTAATATAACAACTCTGCTAGAAACGTGAGCGTCTGGTAAAGGCGGTATTGCAATGACAAAATTTATATTATAATATTCCAAGGCAATAGATCTGCCAGTTTTGAAGAGTTATGATCCTGGAT
>JAYUJO010000075.1:0-22829 GCA_043765215.1 Rickettsiales bacterium
CTTAAAACCACGTAAACCTTCAATAAATCAACGCTTTTTACATAATAATATCATTAACCTTATGTCGAACTCAGGTTAGTTAATTAATGAAAACAAACTTTCCTCTTATTTTAAACAAAAATATCTTAGCTATACATTGCCTAAAATTATGGAAAATATGGGAAATGAAAATTTTTCTCCTGAAAGAAAAAGTGACATAAATAAATTAAACAGGTCCTTTGAAAAATTAAAAGATATTATTCGTAAATATGATTTAGTTTGTCAATCTAATTTTCAAGAAAGTGATTTTAAAATAATAGGTGGATGTTATGATGGAGAAACTGATATATAATTTAATTTTTTAATAAAATCTTAAAACTTTATTTATACTTTTAACAAGAAATAAAAATTAAATTACAGATTTATTAATTGAGAATAAATTGATGTATCACATTACCGATTATTAACTTTTGTAAAAAGATATAACTAAATTTCAACTTTAAGTAAAATAAGAGACAAGAAATTATAATTAGTTTAAAAGTTACTTTAATTATTAATATTGTTTCTAATTAATTATGAGATAATATAAATTTACTTTAAATCTTCTTCACTAATATTATCACTAAAATCCATATCTTGATCCATATCTAATTCAATTTCTTCATCCATTGAAAAACTATTTTCATTAATACTATCTGAAAAATCTGAATCCATATTCATATTTTCTTGAGCTTCTGCATGAAGATTTTCATCAGTATCTTCGTCAACTTTATTATTTTTCTGTAGGTTGATTACTTGAGCATTTCGAAGAAAATCCATATCCAAATTACCAGCAGCAATTTCTCTTAATGAAACAACTGGGTTTTTATCATTATCTTGAGATATAGTAAGTGGTGCACCTGAAGATATATCTCTCGCTCTTTGTGACGCTAAAACAACTAATTCAAATCTATTAGGCACTTGCTTAATACAATCTTCAACGGTAACTCTTGCCATTATTAAACACTCTTATGATATTTATATTGCAACCAACATACACAATTCAAGCTATTAAAGCAAGGTATATTTAAATTTATATAATCCTAATTATCAGCTAAATATCACGCGCAAAAATGGCTTTTCAAATGAATCAACTTCTTCAACTTTTTTAAGATAATTTGTGATTTTGACAGTTATTGGTAAAACTAATATTTCATACAACAATTTTAAAAAGGTCAGCGTTAATATCATTATTACTAAAGTCATAGCAGGCAAAATTAATGAGCCAAATTGCCATAATTTTGTTGCCCCTAAATTTGCTGTAATTAAACAAATTACAAAGGCAACAATAATTATATTATAATATTTAAAGCTTTTAACATCTGTCATATTTATTCCATTAGTATTTTAATAACATACTAATGGCTTAGTATAAACATATTCCCAAATTTTAGTCCAGCCATCTCGATGCGTCACATCTTCAAAAATTTGTTGCTTAACACATATTGATGAAGCTGCTTGAACAAATTTATCAGCGATAAATGGTGGTATAACTTTATCTTTTTCTCCAGATAAATGCAATTGTGGAATATCTCTTACCTGATTTACATAATCAATAGGGTTTAGAGAACCTATCATAGGCGTCACATTATGAAAAGTCACAAATGATTGAGTATCAAGGTTTCCAGCAATAGTGATAATATCTTTAACATTATGATTTCTAGCTGCAATTAAAATCGCAATTCCACCACCTCCTGAATAACCAATTAAACTAAATTTACCATTATGTTTATTAATGCTGTTAATAACCTCATTTAGAGATTGCACTGAATCATCAGACAAACGTTTGCCAGTCCAGTATTGATTTGTGCAAGTAGGATTTAAACTCATTGGCGTATATTGGCATGGTCTTCCAACATACACAACATTCGGCCTATCATCAATCGCTGCTAATTTTAACATCATTTGATTTCTAGGTGTTGGATTATGTGACACGCGATATTTACCATTAAAAGCAGCTCCATCGCCTTCAATATAAAATACATATGGCAAATCTGGATCTTTAATTTTTTGATAAGTTGTAATCCAAAAATCACCCCCCTTGACTAATACTTTTTTATAATGATAAAGCTCACCAATTGAAGCTGGATTAGTACCATAAGTAACCGTTCTGCATCCATTAAATGAAATCGATATTATTATTAAGGCTAAAATATTAAAAAGGTATTTCATCATCTAACTCACTATTATCAAAATTTAGAGGATTTTTAGGTCCACTATTTTGGTTAAAATTACTAGAATTATTATCACTATTGTAAGAGTCACCGCCCTTAGAATCCAATAATATTAAGCTTGAATTATAGTTTTGCAAAACTACTTCTGTAGTATAACGCTCCTGGTTTTCGCTATCAACCCATTTTTTAGTCTGCAATTGACCTTCAATATATAATTTACTACCCTTTTTTACGTAACTTTTAATAACACGGACAAGCCCTTCAGAAAATACAGAAATACGATGCCATTCTGTTTTTTCTTTTTTCTCACCAGTAACTTTATCCTTCCAACTCTCACCAGTTGCAATACTAAAACTGGCAATTTCTTTTCCATCATTAGTACTACGAATTATTGGATCACTTCCTAAATTACCAATTAAAGTGACTTTATTTAAACTACCCGCCATTTATCAAACCATACAAATTTTTACTATTAATAAATCTATATCATAAAAAACGATATCTTCAAACAAAAAAATTTAATGAAAATTACTATTGCAATAAACGCTTCTAGGCGCCTATAATATACTTAATAGTTTTTTGAAATTTTTTAGTTTAACAGATTCATGCAAGAATATATTAAAGTACGCGGTGCTAAAGAACATAACTTAAAAAATATCAATGTAGATATACCGAGAAATAAATTTATTGTAATCACTGGTCTTAGTGGTTCTGGCAAATCTTCCTTAGCATTTGATACAATCTATGCAGAAGGACAGCGTCGTTATGTGGAGAGCTTATCTTCATATGCACGTCAATTCTTGCATTTGCAAAATAAACCTAACGTTGAATCAATTTCTGGATTGTCACCAGCAATAGCAATTGATCAAAAAACAACATCCAAAAATCCACGATCTACAGTTGGTACAATAACAGAAATATATGATTATTTAAGGCTTTTTTATGCAAGAGTAGGAGTTCCTTATTCTCCAGCAACTGGTTTGCCTATTAAGAGTCAATCTATTTCGGAAATGGTTGATGTAGTCAATGCTCTGCCTCAAGGCGCAAAAGTTTTTATATTGTCACCTATGATTCGCGGTCAAAAAGGTGAGTTTCGCAGGGAAATTGCTAATTTAAACAAACATGGTTATCAGCGATTATATATTGATGGTGAATTATGCAATCTAAGCGAATTACCTAAAATAGATAAAAATAAAAAACATAATATTGATGTGGTTATTGATCGCTTAGTCATATCTGACTCTCTTGGCAACCGAGTGGCCGAAAGTTTAGAAGCCTCACTTTTGCTTGGCGAAGGCTTAACTTATATTGAGATATCTTCGCTACCAGAAAATCATGGTAGTCACTATAAAAAGGGAGAACGAATTATTTTTTCAGAAAAATATTCTTGCCCTGAATCTGGATTTCAACTTGAAGAAATTGAACCAAGAATTTTCTCTTTCAATAGTCCATTTGGTGCTTGTCCTGCTTGTGAGGGTATTGGCAAAGAGCCATTTTTTGATCAAAATTTAATAGTTCCAGATGAAACTATAAGTATTCGAGATGGTGCAATTGTGCCTTGGAGTAAATCTTCTACCAAAATTTTTATAGATACACTTGAATCTTTAGCAAGGCATTATAACTTCAAAATCACTGAACCATTCTCAAAACTCACTGAAAATGTTAAAAATATTTTATTTTATGGCTCTGGTGAAGAGGTGATTAAATTTGAATATACTGACGATCGTAAAAAAGAAATTATTAATCAAGTTTTTGCTGGAATTATTCCAAGTCTGCAAGAAAAATATCGTCGCACTGATACTAACTGGATGAAGGATGAATTAGGCCGATTTATGTCCAAACATAATTGCTCTGTATGTAGTGGTTATAGACTAAAAAAAGAATCACTTTGCGTCAAAATTGATAATTTAAATATTGGAGAGATTTCTAAAAAAACTATTCATGATGCTCAATTATGGTTTGAAAATATAAATTCTAAATTATCTCCAAAACAACAATTAATTGCCGAAAGAATTGTAAAGGAAATTCAAGAGAGGCTTAAATTTTTAAACAATGTAGGCTTAGAATACTTAAGTCTATCTCGTGAATCTGGTACATTATCAGGTGGAGAGAGCCAAAGAATTCGGCTTGCATCACAAATAGGCTGTGGTCTTAGTGGCGTTTTATATGTTTTAGATGAACCGTCAATTGGTTTACATCAGCGCGATAATTCACGCCTAATTACTACACTTAAAAACTTGCGTGATTTAGGTAATACAGTGATAGTTGTAGAGCATGACGATGAAACAATGCTTGAGTCAGAGCACGTTATTGATGTGGGGCCTGGAGCTGGAATACATGGAGGTCAGATCATTGCGCAAGGAACGCCGAATGATATTATGCAAGCAGAGCATAGCATTACTGGTCAGTATTTAAGTGGTCGTAAATTCATTGCATTACCAGAAAAAATTAGGATAGGAGAAATTGGCAAAGAAATTATAATGAAAGGGGCTGATTCCAACAATTTACAAAATCTAGATTTAAAAATTAAACTAGGTGTATTTACAGCTATAACTGGTGTATCAGGAAGTGGTAAGTCTAGTTTAATCATTCATACTTTCTACAAAGCTGCCTTAAAACATCTTGAACCTAGCACTAAAATTTATCCTGGCAAATATGATTCAATTATTGGCCTTGAGCATATTGATAAAATTATCGATATTAATCAATCACCAATTGGTAGAACACCAAGATCTAATCCAGCTACGTATACTGGCGCATTTACACCAATTCGTGACTGGTTCACAGAACTTCCAGAGTCTAAAATTCGCGGATATAAAGTTGGTCGTTTTTCATTCAATGTCAAGGGGGGTCGTTGCGAGGCTTGTCAGGGTGATGGTTTAATTAAAATTGAAATGCATTTCTTACCTGACGTATATATAAATTGCGATGTTTGTTCTGGTAAACGATATAATAGAGAAACTTTAGAAGTTCGCTATAATGGCAAAAATATTGCTGAAGTTCTTGATATGACCGTTGAAAAAGCTTGTGATTTCTTTGAAAAAATTCCAGTAATTTATGAAAAACTAGCTACATTAAAAGAAGTTGGTCTAGGTTATATTAAAATAGGACAGTCTGCTACGACTTTATCTGGTGGCGAGGCTCAACGAGTTAAGCTTGCAAAAGAATTGTCAAAACGCTCGACGGGTAAAACATTATATATATTGGATGAGCCAACAACTGGGCTACACATTGATGATATTAAGAAGCTATTATCGGTTCTAGATAAATTAGTTGAAAAAGGCAATACAGTAGTAGTCATTGAACATAATATGGAAGTTATTAAAACAGCTGATTATATTATTGATATTGGACCCGAAGGTGGTGATAAAGGTGGTTTAATTGTAGTTGAAGGCACTCCAGATGAAGTGGCAGCATGCAAGGAAAGTCATACTGGAATCTACTTAAAACATTATTTAGAACAAGCTAGAAAATTTAAAAGCATGCAAAAATAATAGGTAGTTCTTTATTTTTAGAGTTAAATCCCCGCTTTGTGCGGGGATGAAAAAACAATCTAAGCTTGCCACATAAAAATTATTAGTTTTTCATATCATCTGCCTCGATCACTTTTTGCTTGCTTAGCGCCAGCTACGATTCCTTTTCCAACGGATTTTGTTAAATCAGCAGCTTTAGAATTCATAGCTTGTTTTAGTTTTGCGCCGATATTTGAGGCCATATTTTTTAGCTCAGGGCTAATTTTTCCAGTTACTGCATCAACACCATCAATAGCCTTACCAACTATTTTGTTTGTTACTTTAGCAGCCGTATTTCCTGCTATGGTTTTTACATCCTGACCATTCATCTTCTTTTCAACTTTATCAACTACTGTATTAAGAGTTTTATCTAATTTATCAAAAACTTTTTCTTTTACAGTAAGTCTTTGTGCAGAGTAATCTTGATTTAAGATCGATGGAACATCTGGAATTGGTGGCAATGGTTTATCTGGAGCAGGCCTTGATGGCGCTTTAGGCAACGGTTTATTTGATAATGGTCTAGGATTATCTGCGCGAGCTTTATCTGATGGCATAGCCTTTTTCCATTGTGAAATTGGAGCTTTGGGCAACGGTTTATCTGATAGAGATGTTGGTGGAATTGGCGGCAGTGGTTTATCAGGAGCAGGCCTTGATGGCGCTTTAGGCAGGGGTTTATTTGATAATGGTCTAGGATTATCTGCGCGAGCTTTATCTGATGGTGTAGCCTTTTTCCATTGTGAAATTGGAGCTTTGGGCAACGGTTTGTCTGATAGAGATGAACTATTTTCTTTAAAAGAAGGTGGTTGATCAGAGCCCCTATTGTTTTTCTTATTTATACTATCGTCTTCACTCATATCAACCTGAATTTTTTATTAAATAATTATTATATGGTAATATTAATTATATTTTTATTCAAGGTTAATCAATTAAATGTTCTTCAATATTTTATTTATTCAGGAATAATAGCCATTTATTGTTAACATACTTATCGTCCCAATATAAAAATTTACTTAAAATCTTTATTAGTCATTATTACTTCTGTTAAAGTAACTCCAATTTTTTCATCAACAATCACTATTTTTCCTTTAGCCACTTTTTTATTATTCACATACACATCTATAGGTTCGCCTACGGCGCGATCAAGCTCAATCACCGCTCCCTTACCTAGTTTTAAAATATTATTAAGGGGCATAGTTGTTGATCCTAGCACTACGGACACCTGCACTGGAACTTCGTACAAAGCTTCAAGCGTTAATTCAATATTTTCATCTTTATTTTCAGCCATATTTTACCTATACCTTAGTAGCACTAGTTAATTGTTCAATAATTTTATCAATCTCACTTGAGAGTTGCTCTTGATTATATTCAAGGCGTGTATCCATCCATTCAATCTTACAATCATCTTTATTCATCTTATCGTCAACATTAATTTGAAAATTACCCTTAATTTTATCCGGCATTTCGCTAATTTTCAATATTTCTTGACAAAATTCTTTTCTATCTGAATGAATTGTTAAAGTAATTTGACCTTCCTTATAAAAAGTTTTTAATTTTTCGAACAACCCCTCTTTTATGATTTCTTCAAAATTAACTGGCAATATTAAATGTAGTTTTTTTGCTATTCCAGCTATAGCTTCTGCTGAAATTTTAGCAATTTGTGAATCTAGCTCAACGCTTGGAATGATAAGCTCTAATTTTTCTTTAATTAAATTTGAGAAATCATTATTTTGTATTTTGTTATTTAATTCCTCTTCATATTTAACTTTAGTTACCTTCACTCCTTCTGCATAAGCTTCCTTTTTTATAGCTTCAATATCAACTTTTTCCTCAATAATATCACTATCTTTAACAGATTCATCACTTTTAGCTGATTCATCACTATTTTCTACAATTGTACTTAAATGCTCAGTAACGACTTCATGAATAATATTATCAACTTCAGCATCGGAATTATTCATTGTCGAATTAACTACTGCCGATCTTGGTAAATCTTCGAACTCGAATTTTGTATTATTTGACATAGAAATATTTTTTAAGTTACAAATTCATCATCTTTAGCATTTAAAACTACATCAATTTCGCCCGCATCAATTAATTTTTTAGCAACAGAAACAACGTCTGCTCTAGCACTATCAACATCTTTCATTCTCACTGATCCAAGAGCCATTAAATCTTCTTCAATAATTTTGGCAGCTCGCTGTGACATGCTTCCAAGCAGAACTTTCTTAATTTCATCAGATGCACCTTTTAATGCAAGTGTTAACCTTGATTTTTCCACATCACGAAGAAGTCGCTGCACACCTTTTGAATCAATTTTAGTAATATTTTCAAAAGTGAACATCATATCTTTGATTTTTAATGCTGCATCAGGAATATTTGATTCAAGCATAGACATGAATTTAGTCTCATTGGTGCGATCAAGATTATTAAATATTTCAGCCAGCATTTCAAAACTATCAGCTTTCTGAGTTTTACCAGCACTGCTGATAAATTCTGCTCTTAAAATACGCTCTACCCTTTCTAAAACTTCTTTTTTAACACTACCTATACTTAAAATTCTGGAAATAATTTCAAAGGCAAAACCATCTGGTAAATTACTCAATACTTTCGCGGCGTGATCTGGAGAAATTTTAGATAAAACTAAAGCCGCTGTTTGTGGAGGCTCATTTCTGAAATATAGTGCAAGCAATTCTTCATTTACATTTGCTAATTTCTCCCATGTATTCCTTCCTTGAGGACCTCGAATTTCATCAATAAGTGCACTAACGCGATCTTTATCAAGAATTTTCCCAAGTAGCCGCTCAGTGTTATGTAAATTACCAAGAAACATAGAATCTCCAGCTAAATCAGCTGATAATCTCTCCATTATTGAATCTATGACGTCTGGACTAATTGCACCCAAATGAGACATAGCATGAGATATGTCGGTGATTTCGTCTTCTGACATTAATGAAAAAACTTTGGTAGCATTCTCATCTGAGAGTGACAATAAAACAATTGCCACTTTTTGTGAGCCAGTTAGTTTTGAAATATCTTTTGCTGTAATACCCATCAACTTTCCTCATTCAACCATTTTCTTAAGACATTGACCAATTCTTGAGGATTTGCATCTGCAATCTCATTAACTTTCAATATTGGATTAGATTTCGCTACATTAGCTTTAGGCGCCTCTCCATCAATTGGAGCTGACATCATAGCTTGTGGTATCATTTCACCATTAGCGCCCATCTGCATTGGACTGATGCCCATCATGCCATGAGGCATTAGCTCATTGATTTCACCATTTGGACCAACATCATTCATTTTCTTAACTTCGAATGCTTTTAAAGCAATCGGTCTAATGACAGTAATTAGAATTAATAACACTACAATAGCAAAAATTAAAGTTTGGAATAAGTTTGGTAGTTCCTCTTTAATCCAATTTGAATCCTCTTCAAGTGATGGAAGTTCTGTCATGAACTTCATATTTATTACTTCAATTTTATCTTTGCGTTCATCGTTAAAACCAATAGCTACTTTAATTAAATTACTAATTTTATCTAGCTCTTCCTGAGTTCTAGGTTTATATGTAACTTCATTAGTATCTTTATTAGTTTCATAAATTCCATCGACCAATATTCCAATCGACATTTTAGTAATTAAACCAGATTCAGAGATATGATTTTTTATAGTCTTGGATATTTCATAATTTATTGTTGAATCACTTTTATCGTTTGTAGCAAACTGATTACCACCAACAGCTGCAGCACCTCCTCCCCCAGGAATATTATTTGCAACTGAAGCATCGGCTCCAGCACCAGACGATAATGGTGATTTTTCGTTTTCATCAATTGTTTGAGTTGAGCGAACTACAGAACCATCAGGATTATAAGTTTCATAATTAGTTACTATTCGATCAAAATTCATCTCTATAGCAACTTGGGCCTTTACTTTCCCAGGACCAATAGTATTAGTTAGCAAATCTTCAATTACACTGCGCAGTCTATTTTCAGTAGCAACTTTAATTTCTTCATTTTTTCCACTACCAAAATCCCCACCCTCCTCAGCAGAACCAATTTTTAATACTCTTCCTTTAGTATCAACAATTGTAATATTTTTCATTTCTAAATCAGGAACAGACGAGACGACTAGATGGCTAATTGCATCAATTTCATTTTTTCCTAAACGTTTTGAGCCTTTAAATTTTAATACTACAGAGGCTCTAGCCTCTAGCCTTTCTTTAGAAAATATTTCTCTTTGAGGCATGACTAAATGAACTCTAGCTTTATCAACTTGTTCAAAAGCAGTTATTGTTCTACTAAGTTCACCTTCTAAAGCGCGAATCAATTTCACATTTTGGGAAAAGTTGGTAGCTCCAATACTATCTTCTTTATCAAATATTTCATAGCCAACAATACTTCCACTAGATGGAAGACCAGCTTGCGCTAAAGAAAGCCTAGTATTAGACACAATTGATTTATGAACCTTAATAGTACTTCCATCACCAAATGCACTATAAGCAATTTTACGCTTATCTAGTTCCTCAGCAATTTTGCCACTATCAGATAGATCTAGATCAGAATAAAGCACAGCTAGTTCGTTATCACCAACTTTAGAAACAAATAATATAAATAACACTATAAACGCTAATATAGTGCCCAATGTAGCTGTGAGCCGTAAAAGACTCATTTCCTTAAAAAATTGAATTATAATTTGCATTAAAATTTATCTATATCAAAAAAATTATTATTACTCATATACAAAAGTTATTTTATCCATAAAGTTTTAGGATTTGGATGTTCTTTGTTTTCAAGTAAAAATTGTATAGCTATAATTCCTCTAATTATAAACCATATTGTAACTAATACACTCATTACCATAACTAATAATGGACCTATAAAAGAAGCATTAATTAAATTAGTAATCAACACAATACCAATAATCCAAATTACAGTTAAAGCAATAGCTGTAAGCCAAAATGAATTTAAAGCAAATCTATAATGACTTTGCCATATGAAATTTGAATTATTGATATTATATAAGCAGATAGATGCTCCAATTATTGAAAATAAATATTGCATAAAGACAACACCTAATAGATATAGAATATATATTAATATTATATTTTCTTTACCAGGTTTTATGTATTTTTCTATCTCATCACGCATAATTTATTTATCAATCTTTTAAGTTCCTTATTACCGCACCAAGTATACTGCCATTTTTTATATATTCTATTTCATTTTCAGTATAGACCTGCAAGGTGACATCAATAGTTTTATTATTATCACTATTTTTTACCACGCATTGTAATTTTTGATATGGTTTGATATTGTCAGTAACACCAATTATGTCAATTTCTTCATCTCCTTTTAAATTTAAACTTTTCCAAGTAATGCCATTATCTAAACAAATTGGTAGCACTCCCATACCAACTAAATTTGAGCGATGAATCCTTTCAAATGATTCAGCTATAACCACCTTAACTCCTAGAAGATTAGTTCCCTTAGCAGCCCAATCACGAGATGATCCTGTACCATATTCTTTGCCAGCAAATATGATGAGTGGTGTTGAGTTTTTCTTATATTCAACAGCTGCATCATAAATGCTCATTTGCTCGCCTGTTAAATGATTAATAGTCACTCCTCCCTCAATACCTGGGCATAGCATATTTTTTATTCTCACATTTGCAAATGTTCCACGCATCATTACTTCATGATTACCTCTGCGTGATCCATAGGAATTAAAATCTGCAGGCTCAATACCATTTTCCATTAAAAACTTGGCAGCAGGACTTGATTTACTAATTGATCCAGCTGGAGAAATATGATCAGTAGTTATAGAATCGCCAAATAAAGCTAGAATTTTAGCTCCTTTAATATCACTTAAAGCATTTGCTGGCTTATCAATATCTACAAAATATGGTGGATTGTTAATATAAGTAGATGGTTTCCAATCATATGTACTACTTTGAGATGCTTCAATATTTTGCCAATATTTATCTCCTGCAAATACATTTGCATATTTCTCTGAAAACATCTGCGGCGTCACACAATTTTTAATGTATTCTTTAATTTCTTGTGCACTTGGCCAAATATCTTTAAGGAAAATTTCTTGACCAGCAGCATTTTTACCAAGCGGATCACGCTCTAAATCAATATTAATCGTTCCTGCAATTGCGTAAGCTACTACCATTGGAGGCGATGCTAAGTAATTAGCCTTAACGTATGGATGAACCCTGCCCTCAAAATTTCTATTACCAGAAAGAACAGATACTACAGTTAAATCTTTATCTTTAATAATTTGCTCAATTTCAGGATTTAATGGACCTGAATTTCCTATGCACGTAGTGCAACCATAACCAACTAAATTAAAACCAAGCTCGTCTAAATATTGAGATAACCCCCCTTTATTTAAATATTCGGTCACTACTTGAGAACCGGGTGCTAGAGAAGTCTTTACCCATGGTTTTGATATCACACCTAATTTACTAGCTTTTTTAGCAACTAAACCGGCAGCAATCATTACTGATGGATTTGATGTATTAGTACAACTAGTTATCGCTGCAATAACCACATTACCATGACCAATATTATATTTGTAATCAGCAGAAGATGTTAAGCCCACTTGTTCACAGCCAGGAAATGCTTCATGAAAATTACTTCTCATATTTGAGAGTTTCACTCGGTCTTGCGGACGTTTTGGACCAGCTAGCGATAGCTCTAAACTATCCATATTTAATTCTAACACTTCCGTATATGATATATTCTCATTATCATCGCGCCAAGTGCCCTGTAATTTTGCATATTCTTCAACGACCCTAACAGCATGCTCGTCGCGACCAGTTAATCTTAAATATTTCAAAGTTTCATTATCAATTGGGAAGAAGCCACAAGTCGCTCCATATTCTGGCGCCATATTTGATATAGTTGCTCTATCAGATAGTGATAAGCTATCTAATCCAGGTCCAAAAAATTCTACAAACTTTCCTACTACGCCTTTTTTGCGTAAAATTTGCGTTACTGTTAAAACTAAATCTGTTGCTGTGATATTTTCTGCAACTTTGCCAGTTAATTTAAAACCTATTACTTCTGGTAAGATCATTGGTAATGGTTGGCCAAGCATTGCAGCTTCAGCTTCAATGCCTCCAACGCCCCAACCAAGCACAGATAAAGCATTCACCATCGTTATATGACTGTCTGTTCCAACTAATGTATCTGGATATATATATTTTGCACCATCATTATCTTCGATATAAACAACTTGAGCAAGGCACTCAAGATTCACTTGGTGGCAAATGCCTGTTCCTGGTGGAACTACTCTAAAATTCTTAAAGCTTTTTTGACCCCATTTTAAAAATTCATAACGCTCTTTGTTTCTCTCAAATTCGATTTGAACATTATCTTCAAATGAAGTTTTTTTGCCATAGGAATCAACCATAACTGAATGGTCAATAACTAAATCAACTGGAATTAATGGATTAATTTTAATTGGATCAGCGCCAATTTTTTTCATAGCATCCCGCATTGAAGCAAGGTCAACTATTGCAGGAACGCCAGTAAAATCCTGCATAAGTACGCGCGCTGGCATATAGTTAATTTCATCTTCAGAAGTTTTATTTTTAAGCCATCCTTTAAAAGCATTCATAGAATCTTTAGCAAAACCATGACGCAATGTATTTTCAACTAATACTCTTAAACTATAAGGCAGTTGTTTTAGCTCAAAATTATTATCTTTTGCTGCTTTTTGCATATCAAATATATTATATTCAATATTATCAATTTCTATCTTTTTTAAGTACACTGATTTAGAATCTATAGTCATTTAAAAAACTCCATAAAATATAATTTAAGCCAAATTTCAATTTACTCTTGGCATTTACTTTAAAATAATGGTAATTAAACTAGAACATTAGAACAAGAAGTTTTATCAATTACACACAAAATAATCTATTAATAGTTTTAAAAAATGTTATCATTGCAATTATTAAGTTTTTTTATCGATGATCGAAGCATTTTTACAAATATTTCAATGAGCTTTTTACCATCTGCAATAATTTCTTTAAAAGGACGAAATGGTTCGGGCAAAACTTCTTTCCTTCGAATGTTAGCTGGAATACAAACACCCTCATCAGGATCAATTACTTTTGGCAAAGAATCCCTACCAATTTCATATTTAAAAAAACCATATTGTACATATATAGGTCATCAATTAGCAATCAAACTTGATCTAAGCGTTTTAGATAATATTTTATTTTGGGCAAAATTATATGATTCAGAGTTACTAATTAGCGCCGCTTTAACCTATTTTCAATTACAAGAAGTGGCGTATACTAAATGCTATGAACTCTCAGCTGGCAATCAAAAGAAAGTAGCTTTAGCTCGTTTGTTATGTTGTTCTTCAAAATTATGGCTATTAGATGAAGTCGACACTAATTTGGATAGCGATAATAAGGAAATATTATTAAAATTGATTTTAGCTCATACTAATAATAGCGGTATGGTTTTTTTTGCTAGTCATAACGATTTAAACATAAAATCAGCTCAAATTATTAATTTAGATGATTATAAAGATTTGTTATGAGGAATTTAATTTACCAAGAATTTGTTATTCAAAATAAAGTATATAATTTAACTAAATACACCATTTTGTTTTTTAGTTTTTGTTTAATAAGTACATTAGTAGTCAATTCTCCTGAATATTTTCAGAAATTTGGCATAATTCTATCATTGATATATATACCATTAGCTTTTTTAGGTATTAGTTCAAATATAATTAAACCTGATCTTGATGATGGTAGCCTTGAATGTTTACTTATTTGCACCAATCCAATGAAAGTTATCTTAGCTAAATTTATAGTTTTGAGTATCAACACTAGCATAAGTTTTACAATTATTCTTCCATTTTTAAAAATTATTTTTAATATAGATTTTTATTGTTCCTTAATTCTTTATGCTTTAGCATTGCTATTATTATTCATTAGTTCAGCTCTTATTATATTAATTGCTTCCATTCAAAGTTATTTTAAAAGTAATACCAATTTTTTTACGCTGTTAATCATGCCTCTTTTTATTCCCAGTATAATTCTAGCTGGTCTATGCATTCAAGACATGCAAAATTTACATTTGTTATTTATTATGTTTGGTATCAACCTTGTCGTCATTCCACCTAGTTTATTTTTATCTAGTTATTTAATAGATAATATTTACAACATATAGAGAAGTAAATTTTTTAACTTTCAAAATTAAGATTGTAGGATAGTTACATTTAAGTTAAGATAGTATTTATGTGGTAATACTTTTAAAAAAAACAATGTTTGACTTACTTCTGGGTAAATTTAAATTTTTGCTAAAAAGCCCTATGGCATTGTTTACTTATGGCATAATGAGCAAGTGGTATATCATAGTTATGGTGCCAGCAGTTATAGTTACATATTGGGTGCTTAAAGGTTTAACTGAGGCTGGTATTTTACAAAATGCTGAAAATGTTATAGTTAATGCGCTGCAAGGGTCAAAAGCTGTTGCTCAATATTGCATACCTAAAATATTGAATTTTGGTGATTTTTGGGAATGTTTGCAAAATCCACCAACTTATACTCCTAGTGATGAAGAGATATTATTAGAAAAAAATACTAAAACCTTACTTGATTTTGAAAATTATAATAGAAATATTGATCCCTATGCAGAATAAATATATATTGAATTAAATGCCAAATTGTTGCCATATTATGATCTATTGCTATAATAATTTATTTATAAAATAAACATTTTGAAAAAAACTTATGTCATACGATAATTTACCAGATGATCCAAACAAATCTACTAGACGAGATTTCATGACTCTTACTGCTAGCGGCCTTACTGCAGTTGGCGCAGCATGTGTGGCCTTTCCTCTGATTGACACTCTTAACCCATCTGCAGATGTACTAGCTATGTCTGCAATTGAAGTTGACATTGCAGCAGTGGAACCTGGTCAAACTATGACTGTTAAGTGGCGTGGAAAACCAGTATTTATAACTAATAGAACTCAAGAAGAAATTAAAAAAGTTGATTTAACGCCGATGAGCGCTTTAAGAGACCCTCAACTAGATTCTGCCCGAGTTAAAAAAGGCCATGAAAAATGGTTAATTACTATTGGTATTTGCACTCACCTTGGATGCGTCCCTATATCTAACAAGGGCGATTATGAAGGATGGTTTTGCCCATGCCATGGTTCACATTACGATAAATCTGGTAGAGTTAGAAAAGGTCCAGCCCCGCTTAATCTAGCTATACCTCCATATGAATTTATAACTGATACAAAAATTAAAATTGGTTAAAATATGAGCAATAATGAAAATCACGATCCAATTGAAAAACCAGGTCTAGTAGGATGGATTGAATATAGACTACCTATATTCTCTTGGCTTAATCATTTCAAAGTATATAAAACTCCTAATAATCTTAATTACTTATGGAATATGGGTTCTATTGCTGGTATTGCTCTTGTAATTCAGATCATTACAGGTATTTTTCTTGCCATGCATTATACTCCTCATGCTGACCATGCTTTTGATAGTGTTGAAAAAATTATGCGTAATGTAAATTATGGTTGGTTAATTCGATATATTCATGCAGTTGGAGCGTCGATGTTTTTTGCAGCGATATATTTACACATATTTCGTGGTCTTTATTATGGATCATATAAGAGACCGCGTGAGCTTGTTTGGATCATGGGTTTAATCATATTTTTAGCTATGATGGCCACTGCTTTTATGGGTTACGTTTTACCTTGGGGCCAAATGAGCTATTGGGGTGCAACTGTTATTACTAATTTATTCTCAGCAATTCCAGTAGTAGGTGAAAGCATAGTCACTTGGCTATGGGGTGGATTTTCTGTTGAAAACCCAACTTTAAATAGATTTTTTGCACTTCATTATTTATTGCCATTTGTTATTGTTGGTTTAATTATCTTTCATATTTGGGCTTTACATACACATGGTTCAAATAATCCTAAAGGAGTTAAGCTAAAGGAAAAGGACATGATTTCTTTTCACCCATATTATACTGCTAAAGATTTTTTTGGATTTGGAGTATATTTCCTAATTTTTGCTTTTTTTATATTTTACAAGCCAAATCTTTTAGGTCATCCTGATAACTACACTCCAGCAAACCCCTTAGTTACGCCGCCGCATATTGTACCTGAATGGTATTTCTTGCCATTTTATGCGATATTGCGTGCTGTTCCTTCTAAATTAGGTGGCGTAATATTGATGTTTGGTAGTATTCTAATTTTGTTTTGCCTACCGTGGTTAGATCGTTCTAAAGTTCGAAGCGTGTCTTTTAGACCAGTTTATAAGTGGGCTTTTTGGTTGTTTATTATTGATTGTTTAGTACTAGGTTACATTGGAGGTATGCCTGCTGAAGAACCATATCTTACAATCAGTCGCATTGCTGCTGCATATTATTTCTTTCATTTTTTAATATTGATTCCAGTAATTGCTAAATATGAAAAGCCACATCCTCTTCCTTTAGATGTAGATATGGCTGGAGATCCATTATACAAAGATGATTTAGTTAAAGAAAACTTACATATTGAAACAAATTAAAAAAAAATTATTATGAATAAATATAATAAGTTCTTATCACTAATACTAATGATTTTTGCAACTACTTCTCATGCAAATGAAACTAAGGAGCATAAGCATATGGTTTGGCCATTTGAAGGAATGTTTGGATCATTTGATCGACAAGCTGCTCAACGCGGCGCTCAAGTATATATGGAAGTTTGTAGCGCTTGTCATGGTCTTAATCATTTATATTATCGCAATCTTAAAGATTTAGGTTTTTCACTTGGAGAAATCAAAGCCATAGCAAAGAAAAAAACTGTTACTGATGGGCCAAATGATGTAGGAGATATGTTCGATCGCCCTGCTACCCCGTCTGATATAGTCGTTCCACCATTTCCTAATCAAGCAGCAGCTAGAGCTTCAAATGGTGGAGCTTACCCTTTAGATTTATCGCTCATTATTAAGGCAAGGCATGATGGTCCTAATTATGTCTATTCTTTACTAACAGGTTAT
Organism: Rickettsiales bacterium; assembly: GCA_043765215.1. Taxonomy (GTDB): domain Bacteria; phylum Pseudomonadota; class Alphaproteobacteria; order Rickettsiales; family Rickettsiaceae; genus Megaera_A. The sequence continues at coordinate 17,745 of JAYUJO010000075.1, forward strand.
TCGACTCCACCTGAATATATTAAATTAATGCCTGGATTGCATTATAATGAATATTTTGAAGGGGGGCAAATTGCAATGCCACCTCCATTAAATGAAGGTATGGTTGATTTTAGCGATGGCACTAAAGCTAGCGTTGATCAAATGGCTCACGATATAGTTATTTTTCTACAATGGGCGGCAGAACCTGAGATGGAACATAGAAAATCAATGGGTTTGAAAGTTATGATTTTCCTAGGTATATTTACTATATTATTCTGGGTCGTTAAAAAGAAAACATGGAAAAATGTTAAATAATATATAAATTACAGTAGATAACGCCAATAATGGATATGCAAAGCTTATTCTTTATTAGAAAAGATAAGAATAAAAAATTAAATGTATTAAAAATTAATTCTCAAGACTATCTTCATTATTTGCTTCACTTAATAAGTTATCATTGACAACTAAATTAAAGGATGAAAAATTTGGTAATAGTAAATCACCATAAACTATTTCTTATTCTACTATTTCTTTGTTAATTTAAATTATTTTTTACTTAGACTTATTTAAGTTTAATTAGTAAAACTTTTATTAATTTAGTTTTTGATAATATTATTACAAACATAACTAAATATAAATTTTTCTTTACTTTTATTTAGTTTTTAAATATAATGATTATTAAGATAATTTATTATATGAAATAATATGAAAACAAATTTTTTAGTTAAAGCGATTGCCGGAGATAAATATATTGAAAGTGTTTTAAAAGAAATTTCTAATACTGATTTAAGTAAATTAATGACTCTGCCAAATCATCATACTCATATGACTTTATCAAGTGGGAATATTAAAAATTTCGATAAAACAACGAAACAAGATTTTGTTAGGGATTTCAAGTCTAAATTTATTGACGATATTTTGCCATTTCAAAGTAATATTTTAATGCAAGCTGTTAGAATATCTTTATGGGAAAACCCAAGAGGTGGTGATCATAATGTAATTTTTTTAGAATTTAAAACTTTAGGTAATAAATTTCAATCTATACTTAATTCCGAAGATATTCATGAATATTTAACTTATAAATCTAAAGAACTTTTAGGAGAAAAATTTACTCCTTCTATTTATTCTGGAGAGAATTACATTTCTCATATTACTATTGGTAAAGTTTCGCAAAATAATATAGAAAGCGTTAAGCAATTATTAGCAGATAAAGGCGCGGAAATTCTAGATCAAATAGTTTCTAATACAAGATTATTTAGTGTCTTTGACTTACAAGTTGAGTTTATTCCAAGTAGTAGTTTTATAAATGGCGCAAACAAAACTTCAGAAATATTATATAATACAACTTTTCCTAAAGCTGATTTTAAGATTGAAAATTTTAAAATTTTAGATGAAGAGGAAATTGTTAGTTTTAGTTACAATAATTCTAAAAATTTACTTGCCATATTGGAAGATTTAAATATTACATATATAATTGATCAAGGTAAAATTTTTACATCACCAGATATCATAAAATTAAATGGTTATATTGAAGGAATAAATTTTTCAAAAACTGAATTTGATAAATATATAGGTTGGCAACAACCTGAAAATTATGATCTTTGTAAAGTTGTCAGCATTGATCAAGAAGATAATAAACATTCAGAAAATGTTTGTATAGAACCTCAAGATCCTTACGCTGGCGTTGACCCAATATAACAATTTCCTCAAAAATTAGCAGGAGATTTTATTGAATACTCAGACACATAAATATTATTTTTCATTTTATAAAAATTAATAATTTCAAGAAAAGCTGCTCTCGGGCAGTTTTTTTTAATTATGCTCTTGTATTATTATTATCTTTAATGTATAGTGCGGATAAGTTTTTTTAATACTCTTTACATAAGCAACCAGATGCAAAATTCTGGTCTTCTTCTTTTAAAGAAGATACTGAGCCTTGGCCTTGCGCCCTTCGCTGTAATTAAAATTTTTATTTACAGATAGCAATGTTGGTATTTATTTACAAAATTGCATTTTACAGAAGCGCAGCAAAGTTAAATATGGTAATATTAGCCATAATCATAGCCCTTTGAACAAGAGTACTCCAAAAAACGCCTTTATGTTGTTATAAAGGCTTGTTTGCAGATGATACTCTTTTTGTTTAAGGCAATTTAACCTCATATCAAAAAGATAAAAAATATTAGTACATTGCTTAATTGTGATGCGCTTGATATTTATCTTTTGCAATATTTTAACCGAGAAAATATTTCTCATTAATATATAGGAATTAACTATGGAAAATTTTAATCAATTTGATCTACCTGCGCCTTTACTAGAGTCTCTAGAGCGCCTTAAATTTACAACACCAACACCAATTCAAGCAGCAACTATTCCTCTAGCTCTAGCTGGAAGAGATATTTTAGGCTCAGCTCAAACTGGTACTGGTAAAACTGGCGCGTTTGGCATACCTTTAATTGCAAAACTAATAAATGATAGACAAAGTTCTGCTTTGATTTTAACACCAACACGTGAGCTTGCAAGCCAAGTTTTACTTGCTCTACAAAATATGTTGGGAAGAAATTCACCTATTAAAACTGCTTTAATTATCGGTGGTGAGCCAATGGGCAAGCAGCTTGGTCAAATCAGGTTAAAGCCAAGATTATATGTTGGAACTCCTGGGCGTATTAATGACCATCTAGAGCGTGGAAGCTTAAATTTAAGCCAAGTGAATTTTTTAGTACTTGATGAAACTGATAGAATGCTTGATATGGGCTTTTCAGAGCAAATTCAAAAAATTATTAAATTTTTAGGAAAGCAAAGACAAACTCTGCTTTTTTCTGCAACATTGCCTAAAGAAATTGTTAAAATTGCAGATTCATATTTGAATAAGCCTGAGCGTGTTGCTATTGGTTCTACATCGATGCCAATTCAAAAAATTAAACAAGAAATTGTTCACACGTCTGAGAGTGAAAAATATTCAAAACTATTAACTCAGCTAGATGCAAGAACTGGTTCAATAATCATATTTGTGAAAACCAAATTTGGTGCTGAAAAAATGGCTAAGAGATTAAGAGATGAGAATCATCAAACTGATGCTATTCACGGTGATTTGCGTCATACTAAACGTGAAAGCGTGATTAGAGGTTTTAGAAATAGTAAATATAGAATATTAGTTGCAACTGATATTGCTGCAAGAGGTTTAGATATTCCTCATATTGAGCACGTAATTAACTATGATCTTCCACAATGTCCAGAGGACTACATACATAGAATTGGCAGGACAGCTCGTGCTGGAGCAGAAGGTGAAGCACTATGTTTTGTAACTTCTGAAGATAGAAACAAATGGAATGCGATTAATCGTTTAATGAATCCATCTGCTGCACCTGAAAAATTTTCATCATCAGATCGTCCAGCTAGAAAGAAAAGTAGTGGCGGTGGCTTTAGAGGCAACGCCTCAAAACCAACTGGCGAGAGAAATAGTTTTGGCAGAGGCGGCGCTGGTAGAAATAGTTCAGGAGCTGGGGCTTCTGAAGGCGGTGCTAAAAAATCATTTGGCCCTAAAAAATCGTTCAAACCAGGTGGTTTCAAGAAAAAAACTGATGGTGGCAAAAAAGCTGCTTAAAGTTTTCTGAAATAATTTAACTTAATAGTTATTATATGCGTAATGGTCAAAATGACTATTACGCATTTTTTTAATTTAGAATAAATTGTTATAAAAATGATTAAAATTGTACCCTATAATCCACTTTGGCCAGAATTTTTTGATATAGAAAGCACTCATATTAAAGAGATTTTAAATGAAAATTTTATAGATATTCATCATATTGGTTCTACCAGTGTTCCTGGCCTTGCTGCTAAAAATATAATTGATATAATTATTATAGTAAAAAATAATAGGCAAAATATTGCTACGTTAGAAGAAAATGAGTATATATTCAAGGGAGAATATAATATCCCAATGCGATACTTTTTTAATAAGCGAGGAGAGGTAGATTTTAATATTCATTTATATGAGAATAATCATCCTGAAATAGAGCTAAATTTAATTTTTAGAAATTATTTAAGGAAGCATGTTGAGGCACGGGATGATTATGCTAAGCTCAAAGAAAATCTTATACGAATTGAGTCATCACAGTTAAAATCTAATTCATCTTTTTCTAATTATACTTTAGGGAAAGGTAATTTTATAAGAAATATTTTAAATAAAACTGGTTTTAAACGTCTACGCATTCTCAAATGTAGTGATGATTATGAATGGGAATCTTGCTCATATTACCGAGGTCTGTATTTTTCTAATCATAATATTATTAGTGACCCTGAACAATGGACCTTAAGTCATCACGATCACAGCCATTTGGTTTTGTATAAAGGGTGCAAAATTATAGGCTATTGTCATATCCACTTCCAATTAAATAAATACGCAATTATAAAACTAATTATTAAAGATAAAGATTCGCAAGAACGAAATTTAGAAAATGAGTTTAGGTCCCTTATTCAAATATGGCTCAATTCGTTATTAATTAAGTTAATTGATTCAGAATCGAGCCATTAAAAAATAGATTAATTACAAATTAATCTGATTCAACTTCATCTATTATCGCTTTTTCTGAATTAGAAAGCGTGTTTGAATTGCTATTTGCTTTAGGATTAACTACTTCATCTAAATTATAATGAGGAGGAACTTCAAGGGGCTTATTACGAGTAACTTGATATTCATCTGGAATTGTCTCAATTAAGCCAAGAGTTTCTTTAGATTTATTACTGCAACTAATTGTTAATAGTAGCATTGCAATAATTATGAGGATATTTTTCATATTTTTTTATAAAATGTTTTTTAAAATTACATATTAGTTACGTCTTCTACATATATATCTATTTACAATATTCATCAAGTGTTTTTTTTAGCACATAGCATTAGAGGGAATAAAATAGTTACTTGATATTCCAAGCATACTTAGAGCATGACTCCATTTATTAAATTCATTTTTTGCAAAAATTAAATCTAAATTAGGCTCCGTTATGATCCATAAATTATTCTCGAGTTCAAATTCAAGCTCTCCTTTGCTCCAACCAGTATAGCCAATAATAAACATACTATTTTTAGGACCAATATGACTTGCAACATCC
>JAYUJO010000076.1:0-6758 GCA_043765215.1 Rickettsiales bacterium
TTAATAATTTTACTTTGAAATATTGAAATGGGCAGCACCAATTCAGCATTATTGTTTTTAATTGATATGCCTATTCTTTTCGATCTATTGCTAAACCTAATATTAACTTTAATGTCCTCACCAAGTTTATCTAAAATAAAATGAGATATCATTACAAATAGTCAAAATTAAATGATTATTTATTTGTAAATAGTAGCACCCTAAATAAAGCACCACGGCTTCCATCACTCTCTACGACAATTGTTCCACCATGAGCTTCAATAGCGCTTTTGCAAAGGGCTAAACCAACTCCACGACCTTGAGCTTTAGACTCAGTATTAGTGCCCATCTTAAATGGCGTAAAAATATCATATAATTCACCTTTAGGTATACCAATTCCTTGATCCACAATTACGACTTCGATAGTATCTTGATTTTTTCGAAGAACACTAACTCTAATTGCCCCATCCTTGCTGTAAGTAATTGCATTAATAATCAAATTATCAATTGTTTGTCTGATATAATTAGGATCCACAGAAATTAATATTTCTGGTTCAATTGCCATTTTAAAGTCAATTAGCTTATCCTGTAAATATATTTTGCGACAATTCTTAACTCGATCACTGACTAATTCACTTAAATTTATAGTTTGTTTCTGCAAATCTATTTTTTTTACATCTAAAGTGGCTAAATCTAGCATATTTAGAATCATTGTAGATAGTCGATTGGAGTTAGTAAATACTTCATCACAAAGTAATTTTAATTGTTCTTTACTATATTTCTCTAAACCCTCTGATAGCATTTCAGCAAAATTTATAACATTACCAACTGGTAAACGCAATTCATGATTAACATTGTTTAAAATCTTTTGAGCAGTGGCTCCAAGCCTTTCAATTTCCTGCTGTTGATCTTGAACACGCTCACTATAATAAGATACTTCATAATTTAAATCACTGATTTTTGCTTCGCGCGTATCTACTTCCCTGTTAAGAAAACTCACCTCATTATTAAGCGTGCCGACTGTATTTTCGGTAGCTTCCATATATTCTTGTTTCGGTTTAAAAAAAGCAATTAACACAGAGCTCATTAACAATAAAAGATAAGAAATGGTGAACTGAATATTACTAATATTTTCAGCTAAAACATCGATTCCTGTATAATATTCAAAAAACTTTAAACTCAGAATACATCCAACTATCATAATTAATATTGAAGCTTGCCAGCGAACTAAAATTGACAGTACCACAAAATTAAGCATGAATGTCATTAATTGAAATTTATTAAAGTCACTAATTAAAATTTGGGTAAAGCCAACAAAAACCAATGAATATATTAATGAAAATATCCAAATATAGGCTATTAAATTTGTTCTCTTTAAATAATCAGACCAAACCGGATAACTAATTAACGTCGTACTTAAAAATAATACTAATGGATAAACAAAATTGATTAGTAAATTATAATTCTCGGTAGCAGTATGTGGCAAAGTATATAAAGAAAAATATGTTAAAAATAAGGTAAATACTCCTAAATATAAATAAGCTGTTTCTTCCCTTGGGGAATTTTTAATGCAAAAACTTTTTATTCTAAAATTTTTAACAGCTGAAATCATATTATTAAAATTTTCTCTTCTTTGAGCGCGAATAATTAATAATGGACCATTATCTTTAATGCCAACCCAGCCTCCCTCTTGCTTTAAGAGATAATGACTGGCAAAAAGAAAAAGAGTATTAGCAAGCATACCAGGAATCGCGCTTATAATATCATCGCCCATGGAAATTTCAAAAATGGCAGTGACAATTAGACCCCCAGCCATGCCAATTAAAACTGACTTAGTACTACTTCTAAATCCTAATACTGAAAAAATGAATGGAACCGATACAATAGGTAAGTAAAATGATTTCGTTTTAATCACTAGATCTAATAAACTACTACTATATAATGCTAAAAGAAAAGCAAAAAAACCAATAATAAATGCAGTATATCTTGATGCTTTTAATTCATCTTTTAACTTAATACCGACTGCTTTAGTAAGATCATTTGTAATTAAAATAGTTGTTGAATTAATAAATGTATCAGCAGTTGACATCATCATGGCCAATATTCCAGCAATTGTAAGTCCTTTCAACCCTACATAAGAATAATCAATTAAAATGCGTTGAGCAATTTCAGATGGGTTGATATTGGGATATGCTGTTAAAGCTAATATACCTATCCACGCTATAGTTAAGCCAAGAAAAGTATGAATATATGAGGCAATAACGTAAGCTTTTCTAGCTTGAAAAACATTTTTTGCCATTGAGATCCTTTGAAAAATTGCTGGATCAAAATCTGGAATAGCCATAAATAAAAATAAGAATATGAAATACACAAGTTTATCAGAATTAAAGTCTAAAATTTTATTAAAATTAAAATTTTCGTTTTTTGAAACAACATCAATTATTTGATCAGTACCATCAAATGTTCCAAAAATAAAAAAAGCTAAGGTGGGCATTACTGCTCCAAAAGTAAAAAACTGTATAACATCAGTTATAGTTACAGATTTAATGCCTCCAAAAGCTGAATATAATGTAACAATAAGTGCTCCAATGAAAATACTATATATATTTGGTACACCCATTGAATATTCTAATAATTTTCCAGCAACAGTAAATTGAGCTGCAATTATACCAATGGTACCTACACAACCAGCAATAACTGTAATAAATTTAACTTTATTACCATACATTTTTCCCATCGACTCAGCAATGGACAAATCACCAAGAAATTCTTTCATTCTTGGTGCAAAATATGCTCCTGTTAAATATAATGAAACAAGAATTCCTACTAATGCTGATATAATGAAATATAAACCATGTTCATATGATTCTTTAATAACTATGTCAAAATCACCCCCAGTTACACAAGTTGCAACAATAGTAGCAACTAAAGTTGTAGTGCTAAAGTTTCTATCTCCTATGGCAAATTCTCTCATACTGGAAACTTTTCTACCCTTAAATATTCCAGCTGATAGAATTAAAAGCATAAAGAAAACAACGATTGCAATATCGATGGTCATGGGCACCTATGGTTTAAATTTTATATTCCCAATTTAAAATAAATTAATATCTAGTATTTTGCAATAGCTAGTTTCAATTTATAATATATATTTTTACTCATAGATTAAAGTTTTATTAAATATAATCTAGATTTAGAGTTTGTAGAATAAGTGTATTAACATTTTGCAACTCAAACCTAATATTAATATTTTTATAAAATATTAATTACGATTAAAGCATAAAAAATAAATATTTTTACTTTTTTATATTCACGAAATAATATCGACATAATAGTTAAGGCAATTAAGCTTGGATAAGATATACATAACAAGGGTTCTAAAATAGCAGAGATACCTTTGAAATCAAGTAAAGATATAATAAAAGATATAAAAGTTGTTATTGCTAAAATTAAGGGATATTTTTTAGCACCAATTTTTTCAAAAGAGCAAAAATATTGCGCATATATATTGTTCAATGCTACAGCAGTAGTTAAGCAAGAAAGAATAATGATCACGCAAATAAATAGGGCCCCATTTTTGCCTAATAGGTAACTTGCTATTGCAGGCAAAATTTGTTCTTCAGATAAATTAGCTACTACGAATTTATAATGTGATCCTAAATAGACAAAGCCAAAATATATTACACTAAGTAATATAGCGCCAAAGATACTAGGTCCAAGTGCGGCTTTAATAATTGTTTTAGTATCGCTATTTTGACCATTTGCTATTGCTGTTGCTTCAATTTGTTTAAAGATAAGACTTGAAAAAAAGAATGCGGCGAATAAGTCCATTGTTGCATAGCCACGAAAAAATCCATCAATAAAATTATTTGAAAATACTTCATTATTAATTCCAATGGATTGGCTTTGATTAACACCAACAAATATTAATATTGTCAAAAAAACTAATAAAATCGGCGTTAAAAATTTACCTAATATGCTAAACATCATTTTATCATTTAAACATATTAAATAACAAATCAAACAAAATAAAAAACTAAATATAGGTAGCGAGATATTATACGATAAGAAACTTAAACCACCATGAGAAACAGCAATACATCTGGGAATCACTCCAAAAGCTCCAAGCAGAGAAAGAGTAAATAATGGAATTGCATATTTGGCAATAACACCAGCTTCAGCAAAAAATTTAGTGTAGTTACCTTGATGAAGTTTTATAACAAATAGCCCTAAAAAAGGAAGAATAATGCCGGTGAGAAAAAACCCAATAAAGCCAGCAAGCCAATTATCATAATTCTGAGCGCCAACAGTTAAGGGGAAAACTAAATTACCAGAGCCAAAAAACATTGAAAATATAGAGAAGCCATATAAAATAATATGTCGTTTCATCATATTATTGTAATTTATTATAAAAGTGATTTTGAAATAATGATTATTTTAGAATAAGATAGATTTTAAATCCAAATATTTTAAATTCAAAGAAAGTGAGTATAAGTAAATATACCCACTTAATTTGAAATTTATTAATTAGTGAGAATAATACTCAATAATTTTACCAAAATTAGGTTGGAAAGGATAAGGAATATCAGAGATCATAGGAACTCTTAGAAATTCTCCTTCCATTTTACCAGAATCAATTGAAAGATACTCAGGAACCATTCTTTCTTGTTTTTGTAATGTTTCCACAAATTTAGTAATTTGTTTTGATCTATCTTTAATCTCAATTTTATCGCCAACTTCCAGTCTTTGACTTGGAATATTTACTTTTTTACCATTTAAACGCACATGTCCATGAGAAACTAATTGTCTTGCAGCAAATATTGTTGGAGCCATGTTCATTCTATAAACAATAATATCCAATCTTTGCTCTAGTAAACCAGCTAAATTCTCGGCAGTATTGCCTTTCATTTTCACAGCAAGTTTAAACGTGTTTCTAAATTGTTTTTCAGTAACTCGTCCATAGTGAGCTTTAACAGTTTGCTTTGCACTTAAGTGCAATCCATAGTCAGATGTTTTAACTCTGCTTGTTGGACCGTGTTGACCTGGACGGTAGTTTTTAGTATGAACTGGATCCTTCCCATCGCCCCAAATACTTGTGCCTAGACGTCTACTAACTTTATATTTTGCTTTAATAATTTTTGTCACTTCAATTAATACCTTTATTGAATTTTTATATAATAATATTCTATTTAAGGCTGAATATATAAACATTTTAAAAAAAAGTCAATCAGTATTACTAATAAATATATAGTTTTATCCATAATAATTTATTAAAACAGTTCAGCTGTAAACAAATATATAAATTATAGATAAAAAAAGGCTTGCAAATTGGCTTCTTATATATATAATTTAGCATACTTTTAAGGTAACATGGCTTTTGGTATGCCTAACTTGCCTAGAATAATATTTTTAAATACCAACTCAAAGATAGAGAGGATTAATATGCCTAAAATGAAAACCCATTCAGGCGCTAAAAAACGCTTTAAGTTGACTGCTAGCGGTAAAGTTAAGGCAGGACAAGCGGGTAAACAGCACTGCATGAGACGTCGTAGTAAAGCCCAACTTCGTAATCAAAGAGGAACTGCAATTCTTTGTAATCCAGATGCAAAGAGATTGAAGAAAACTTTTCTTCCAAATAGTAATTAAATAGTAGGGTATATATATGACACGTGCAAAATCGGGAAAAATCTCAAAAAATCGTCACAAAAAAATAATTAAGATGGCCAAAGGCTATCGTGGTAGGTCTAATAACTGTTTTAGAATTGCTATTGAAAAAGTTGAAAAAGGCTTGCAATATGCATATCGCGACAGAAGAAATCGCAAACGTGATTTCAGAGGCCTATGGGTGCAAAGAATTAATGCTGCTGCAAGAATAAATGGAATGATTTACTCTACACTCATTGGTGGCATGAAAAAACTTGGTATCGAAGTGGATAGAAAAATGCTTGCAGAGCTTGCGGTTAATAATCCAGATAACTTTGCTCAAATTGTTGATCAAGTTAAACAAGCTGCATAAACATAATTAAATATTATTTATTTAGAAGAGGCGTGAGATTTAAAATTTTGTGCCTCTTTTTTTTTATTTAAGGATAATTAGCAAAATAATTAAAGTTTAGAGGAAAATAATGAACAGAAGATTATGTTGGCCTTATCAAAGAGAATCAACTAAAATAAGTCTTGAGCGCATCTATGATTTTGAATTTCAGAAAAATTGGTATAGTGCAACCGCAAAGCACCGATTTTTTGATTCACTGATATATTATATTTTTGAATTTCTATATGACAATGCTTACGAAGATGCAGAAAAAACATTGGGACTCAGCTTATACAACCAAGAAGAAATCGACTTAATTAATAATTGGATCAGTTTTTTTGATGATGAGTTCAAAGCAAATCAACCAGATTCATATTATACTAATCATCCATTATGGCAAAAATTAATAGATGATGCCAAGCATATTGTTGCTTTAATGGAAGAAAATGAAAAAAAATATGACTATGATGCTGATGTTGAAGATTATAACCTTGAGTTATATGAAGAAGAAAGAAAGGCGCTTGAAGACTTACGCAATAAGCAAATCAAAAGTTAAAGCATAGGTATTTTATACTTCGTTTCATGAATTAAAGAGGTATTAAAATAATTAATCTTTTCCACTTTTCTTAGCAGTAGCTTTATTTTAAAATGAGTCTTTCCCATAAAGTGATACTGTATTGACAGTCAAGTAAAAAATTAAATTAAATCATAAGAAAAAGAAGATTTGTTTTTAAGAATAGCAAAAATA
>JAYUJO010000077.1:0-6715 GCA_043765215.1 Rickettsiales bacterium
CGCTAAGATATGGCCCAATTTTTCTAAAAAGCCAACTACATATACTGGCTGATCTATCTATTGAAAATAATCTCAAAAAATTGGTGAATATTTTAAATATTATATATTCAAATATGTGCTTTAATTTTTTCATCGATTATATTAAATAATTGTTTTTCATTTTCAAATTCTAAATCAACGTCAATATACTCAATATCACTAACATTATTAATTTTGACAAAGTCTTTATGCGTTGTAATTAGTTGGCAATTATTATTATTTGCCTCATCTTGTAATTGCTTTATCTCAATATCAGTATAATTATGATGATCTGGAAAAGCTTTCTTTAAAACTATATTTGCTCCATTTTCTTCAAGAATTCTGAAGAAACTCTCTGGATTACTAATGCCAGCAAAAGCATAATAATCTTGTCCTTGTTCAATTTTAGTGTTAATTTTCATCGTTGATTTGAAACAGGGCTTATCATTAGTCGCTATAGTTTGGATTAAATTATAATTATCACATGTTTTATTCCCCGTAAAGGTAATGATGTTGGATTGATCCAAAGCATTTTGTAAATTCATTCGCAAAGGACCAGCTGGAAAAATTCTATTATTACCAATATTTCTTAAACTATCAATTACTAATATAACATAATCTTTGATAAAACCTGGATTTTGCATACCATCATCGAAAATGATTATATCTGGTTTAATTTGCTCTATAAATGGTAGGGCACTTTTTATTGATTTTGCAGCCAAAACTGGGCCAAAACAGCTTAATAATTTTGATTCATCACCAACATATTGAGCTGAATCTTTGCCCTTAACAATTTTAGCTCCTGTAATTTGTCCACCATAAGCTTTAGTAACGATTAAAAAATTGTAATTTCGTTTTTTTAATTGCAGAGCAAGCCATTTGGTCACCTGAGTCTTGCCACTTCCTCCAACACTCATATTACCAACGCAGATAACAAATCCCGATAATCGTATAGGGAGCGCATTCAGCCATCGTAAATAACCAAGGAATCTATACACCCATGAAAAAGGAATTAATATCAACGATAATATCCCTCGCTTTAACCAAAAATCTGGATAATTTAATTTGATCATAAATATTTATCGATTTCAGTTAAATAAAGATCTAAAGTTTGTTTATGCTGATTAACATAATTCAATGCATTTAATTTATAAGATTGAGCTTGGTTAATATGATCATCGCTTAAAAAATATCTCACTTTGATAGTTAGCTCATCTAAGTTCTGAACTTGCACTACTGCTTTGCAATCCAGCATCTGATCTGTAATATTTTGCCAATTACTCATATCAGGACCTAATATGATCATATTATTAAAACTAGCTGGTTCAAGAAGATTATGCCCACCATGTTTAAAAGTAAATGATCCACCTACAAATACTAATTCAGCTAAAGTAAAAAATAAACCAAGTTCACCAAAACTATCGATTATATATAGATCATCTTCTGCTTGTGGTGTTTTTATATTTGATCGCATTGAATATTTTAACTTAAATTTATCACATAAAGCAGATATTTCATCACGCCGATCTGGGTGGCGAAGAACTATAATTGGAAAATAATCAAGTTGTTCATTTTTTAGATTATTAATCATTGCAAGAATAATCTCTTCATCCTCTTTATGCGTACTTGCTGCTACAAAAATCTTTTTATCTTTAAATAAATTTTTTAAATCATTTAGATCAGATATATCCACATTTAAGCTCTCATTAGCAAATTTTAAACTGCCTAAATTAATTACATTGTCACAACCAAGTTGCTGAAATTTATCATAATCAGTTTTACTTTGAGCAATGACTATATTGAATTTACTAGTTATTTGTCTAAAAAACCATTTGTAATTAAGCCATATCTTAAAAGATTTATCCGATAATCTTGCATTAACCAATAATAAATTCATTTTGCAAGCAGCTGAACTAATTAAACATGGCCATAATTCAGACTCAATAAATATTGCCATTTTAGGACGCCAAAATTTTAAAAAAATATTGACGCTTATAATATTATCCAGCGGTACAAATTGATGAAAAGCATTGCTTGGCAGCGTTTTTTTTAAAATATTTGCAGAGGATAAAGTGCCAGTAGTAATTAAGAAATAATAGTTTGGATATTTTTTCGATAAAGCATTAATTAATGTGATGGCAGCAATTGATTCGCCAACACTTGCAGCATGCAGCCATATTAAATTATCATATCTTTTTGGATAGGTAATAAAGCCAATTCTTTGCAAAGCTGAATTAATAGTATCTTTTTTCTTTAAAATCCTGATGAATAATAACAAAAAATATAACGGTAATATAAGTATATTAATAATATTATATATCCCTAACATGCTCATTTACCTTTTCTTTTTTCGTCATTGCAGTCACTTGATCATTCAAATTATTCATTACAAATTCCAATTGTTGATCGTCTTGTCGCTGATTTCCAGTTAATTCAACTGCACTGCCAAATATCACATTAATATTGCCAAATAATTTTGGCATAATCATTTTATCCCAACTTTTTAGTTCGAAATAATCAGACGCCATGCAGGAAATGGGTATTAATGATTTATTATATTTATAGGCTATTTTTGTGATACTGCTATTGACTTTGTAAACGGGTCCACGCGGACCATCCGGAGTAATCACCACTTTACCTCTATTTGATATTGCTTTAATAATAGAGCGCACAGCTTCCATAGAGTTTCGATTGGTTGACCCTTCAATTACCTCATAATTCATAGTTTTAATAATATCTGTGATTAACTTGCCATCTGTATGGGGTGATGCCAAAGCAATTACATTATCATAATTTTTAAAAATATGCATACCAAATGTAAGGCGATTGTGCCAAAGAGTAAATAATGCCCCATCTAATTGATTAATATTTTTCTGCATATTCTCATCCATCCATATTATCTTCCATTTGGATGTCATATATACTAATTTCAAATATGAAGTAATGATATATACTAAGAACCAATGGAAAATAATATTATGCCTTAAATATTGCTTAAATATTTTTTTTAACATTACTTAAGTAATGCAATTGCTTTAGCAATGCGGGCGCAGGCATCTTGGAGCAACTCTTCAGAAGTTGCATAAGAAATTCTGAAATACCCCTCTAAACCAAAAGCAATGCCAGGTACTATTGCTACATTAGCATATTCTAGTAGGTAAGTCGCTAGATCTGAACTTGAATTAATTATTTGCCCTTTTTCATCTTTTTTACCAAAAAGATCGGAGCATTTTGGGAATAAATAAAAGGCTCCTTCTGATTTATAGCAATCAAGACCATCGATATTATTTATCAATGACAAAACTAGATCTCTCTTTTTTTGAAAATTGACTGCGTTGGGTTTAATATAATCTTGAGTTCCCGATAGTGCCTCTAATGCAGCAATTTGACTGATTGAAGATGGGTTAGAGGTACTTTGTGATTGTATCACTTCCATAGCCTTGATGATGTTTTTATTACCAGCACCATAACCAATTCTCCAACCTGTCATTGAGTATGATTTAGAAACGCCATTAACAATGAATATTCTGTCTTTTAAGTCTGGAGCAATTGTTGCTAATGTTTTAAATTCAAAATCATCAAAGGTAATATGTTCATAAATATCATCTGACATTACATGTAACTTTGGATATTTTCTCAATAACTCAGCAATTGATTCAAGCTCAATGTCAGTATATGCAGCTCCTGTTGGATTACTTGGAGAATTTAGAATTAGCCATTTAGTTTTATCAGTAATGGCATTTTCAATATCACGCGCGCTGGTCCTGAAACCATTGCTCATATCAGCAGAAACAAATACGGGCGTTCCTTCAGCTAGTAGAACCATATCAGGATAAGATACCCAATATGGAGCAGGAATAATCACTTCATCACCAGCATTAATGGTCGCCATAAATAAATTATAAATAACTTGCTTGCCACCAGTTCCAACGATCACTTCATCGATGCTGTAATCAAGATTATTTTCTCGTTTAAATTTATTACAAACAGCTTTTCTTAATTCAACTGTTCCAGTCACTGCAGTATATTTGGTGAATCCATCTTGAATCCCTTTTATAGCAGCTTGTTTGATATTATCTGGCGTATCAAAATCAGGCTCTCCTGCAGCTAGGGATATAATATTTATTCCAAGTGCGGCAAGCTCTTTTGCTTTAGCAGCTACTGCAAGTGTCGGAGATGGTTTAACTAATTGAAGTCTTTTTGCTATTAATGACATATTTGTGCTTTCTCATTATTTTTTGTTTAATAGTATATAACTAAATCATTTGATGTGCTGATAATTATATGAGAATATTCAGGCTAAATCAAATCAACATATCAAATATTTATGAATAATATATTTTCGGAAACAAAAAATGCTATAAAAAAGTTTTTTTCTGTAATTTTTTTGTACCAAAGTTAATATATGATACGGTTGATCAAATAATTAATGATGGTAGGGCTCTTCATCATAAATTAAAAGATATTGGACAAAGCAATATTGATTTAGGCAAGCATCATTTAAGAAAGGGTAATTACAATGATGCAATATTTAGATTTAAATTAGTAGATAAATTCTTGAGTAAAAATAATAAAATAGTTAGTAAATATCTTGGACTTAGTTATTTTTTTAAGAATAACTATCAAAATGCAGCTTATTATTTAACAAAAGCAGGAGTGGAGGATAAATTAGGTTTGCTAAATTTTATATCTAATATTGATAATATCGAATTTGTTCCAGATAAAATTTACAAATATAATCGTAGTAAAAAAGTAAAATCTTTTATTAGTAAATTTAATAGCGATACAATTAACATTCCCCAAAATTTAATATTAGAATTTAATAAAGCAGCCAGTGATTTGCCTGCGCAATATACAATACTTGAACTTGGAAGTAATATTGGCTTACTTGGTTACGAAATTAATAAAAGAATGCAGGATGAATATATCATATATTCTACTGAGATATCTAAAGAGATGATTAATCTACAAACAGATCTTTTTCAAGGTCAACAATTTTATGATATAGTTTTAACTGAATCAGTTAAAACTTATTTAGCAGATAATTCGCAAAAATATGATGTGATATTCAGTTTAGATGGATTATCTAATATTAAGAATTTGCAGTCAATATTTGCTAATATCTCATCTACATTAAATAATAATGGTTATTTTGCATTTTGTCTGCGCACTTCTAAAAATGCTGAGTTTTCTAGAGATTTACTAGAATTTTCCTATGATATTGATCAAATATCAAAAAATTTATTAGAAACTGGTTTTAAAATTCTATCTTTTAAAAATTTTAATCTGGAAAATAAAAATAATTATACTATATTCGTCTGCAAGCAACAAATTTAAGAGAGAAATATGATCTTAAAATATATCAAGACATTTATGTTATTTTCATTGATTCCTATGCTGAGCATGAATGCTTTTGCAGAAGACGATTTAGACGATAAAAAATATAGTTACAATTACGCTAGTTTAAATAATAGATGTCAAGTTTACGATCCATACGAACAAGTTAATCGTAAATTATTCATAGTCAACTCCGTGCTTGATGCATTTATCCTAAGACCTATTGCCAAAGGATATGGAGCAGTTACTAATGATTACACCAAGGACAGAGTCGAGAGTTTTTTAAATAATATTCGCGAACCTTTATCTACTATCAATTACGGTCTACAAGGCAATGCAGATGGCGCACTTAAAACATTTTGGCGTTTTGCAATTAATTCAACGCTTGGAATTGGTGGAGCATTTGATGTTGCAGGAAAATTTGGTTTAACAGCAGAGCCTCAAACATTTGGCAGCACTTTAGCTAGCTATGGTATGGGCGCTGGACCATATTTGGTTGTTCCTTTTTATGGTAGCACAAGTTCCAGAGATTTATTAGATGCTATTATTTTAAATAGCTCGTTGAATCCAGTTGAATATTTTACTCATAAAGATTTCAATACTATAGTTACGGCTTCTAGAATGATTCATTTCAGAGAAAGAGCTATTCCATTTACGGATTATATTTCTAAGAACTCGACTGATCCATATATAGCAGTTAGAAACGCCATATTTAACGAAAGAGAGGATAAAATGATATATCCAACAAATTATGTTTGTAGAGTAAATTGAGTTTGTAAAAATATGTTTGTTTTTTGGATATAAAATAGTAAAATAATATATAAATTATATGAGGTTATCAATGCAAGCTATCACATCCATTTTACTAACATTTATACTATTTATCTCAAGTGCTTATGCAGAGCCAAAAGCGGCAAATGACAAGGCTGACTTAAAAATCTATGTTGAAAAATTAATGGGGCAGGGTTATGATATATTTCATAACTCTTCTCTAACTGATCAACAAAGAACAAATAAATCTTCTGAATTAATTAGATCACATTTATATTTCGATTGGATGGCTAATTATTCATTAGGTAGGTTTAGAAAAAAAGTACCTGCTGATAAACTAAAAACTTTTGTGGATACATACACTAAGTTTGTTGTTAAAGCATATACAGATTTGACTTCAAACTATCACGGTGAGAAAGGTGTTTATAAAAGTATTAAAAAGATTGATGATAATCTGTTCATGGTCAGCACAGAAATTGTTAGGCCAAATAATTCCTCATCTATAAAAGTAGATTATTTAGTTCATAAAGTAGATAATGCAAATACTCCTTATCTAGTTGGTGATATTATCACCGAAGGTATCAGCATA
>JAYUJO010000078.1:0-2527 GCA_043765215.1 Rickettsiales bacterium
CATGCATTGGAGTATTAAAGGCAATAACAGGAGCTGCTTCAGTCACGCCGTAACCTTCAAAAATTCTTATACCAAACTTATTAAACCAAGTTAGTCGAGTTTTATCTTTTAGTTTTTCAGCTCCTGCTACCACATATCTTAATGAGTAAAAATCATACGGGTGCGCATATGCCGCATAGCCAGTAAGAAAAGTATCTGCACTAAACATTATTGTTGCGCCTATATCATAGATTATTTCTGGAATAATTCGATAATGTAATGGTGTTGGATAAAAATAAGTTCTGACTCCATTAAGGCACATTAGCAATGTTGCAGTAAGTCCAAATGTGTGAAATATTGGCAAAGAATTAAAAGCTAAATCATAAGGATTAAAATCAATTCTTGCTAAGATTTGACAACGATTAGCTTGAATATTCCGGTGTGATAAAGCCACTGCCTTTGGCTTACCTTCAGTTCCTGATGTGAATAATATTACCGCTGTATCTAAATCATTACTATTTTGACATATTTTTTGATAATAGCTTTGAGGAAATATAGAAGCAATTAAACATTTTAATTTTAGAAAAATAGAAACTTGCTTTCTTAAATTCTCTAAATAAATTATTTTAATACCAGCTTCTTTAATGGATGTTATTACATTCGATAATTCTGCTTTTTCAATAAATTTCTTGGATGTATAAATTGTATTGATTTGAGCTGTATTGCATGCTGATATTATATTACTAGCTCCTGCTGTGAAATTAATCATTGCAGGAACGCGGCCAGAGGCCTGAACTCCAAAAAATGTAATAATGCTACCAACCATATTTGGTAACATTAAACCAATTTTTTTACAATCAGGAGATCTTTTAGCAATTAAATTTGCCATTATAAATGATTTTAAAATAACACCATTGTAAGTTGTTGAATTATTATCAACATCTTGCATTATAAATGTTTTTCTACCATGAATATTGGCAGCATTTATTAAAGATTGAAAGATTGTTTCTTGGTAGTTTGAACTCTCAAAAATCATCTCACTCATGATGTTATATAATGCTTGACCAATATATTTTCTTCTTTGTCTATTATCCAAATGTGCTGGTGGATTAACCTTTACTGGCGGCAAAATTGTAATAGTTATTTTACGACGCAGAGAGAATTTTCCCCTCATTAATTTGCGAACTTTAGAAAAAATGGTATATTGTGTACCATCAACCCTAATTGGCAAAATTGCTGCATCAGCTTTATCTGCAATCATACCAGGACCTTCATATACTTTCATTAAAGATCCTGTAGCACTTGTCCTTCCTTCAGGAAAAATTGCAATTGTTTTATTTCTTCTAACTTCTTCAATCAAGCTTTTAATAGCCATGGGATTATTAGGCTCGATTGGATAGGTTTTAACAATATTTAAAAATGGCCTTATCCACCATTCTTTTGCAACAGTCATATTAATCGCAAATTGAATATTATCAGGCACATAACTACCAATTAATGCGGGATCTAGATATGATAAATGATTTGCAACAATAACAGTTCTTTTACCAGCTATTTTATAATTTTCAATACCCCTAACTTCAACGCGATAAAAGAGGAAAAAAACACATTTAAACATTAACTTCCAAACGCGTCTTGGAATTATTCTAGAATTAGGAATTAATTGATAAATATATCCAGCTATAACTAGATTTAATAAGCTAACTACCAATATTACTGATGGAATGGTAAAATCCATATAAAATAACAAGGACAAAATACACGTTGATCCCGCCATGAAAAATGAATTTATCAAATTATTAGTTGCAATTATTCGACTGCGATAAATTGGAGAACTAAAATATTGCATTACGGCAAATAAAGGCACTACATATAGTCCTCCAATTGCTGCAAGTAAAAATAAATCAACTAAAATGCGTAAATAATGACCTTTTTGCAAAAATTGCCATACAGTTTTTAATTGTTCTGGCTCAAAACTACTGGCTGCAATTTTACTTGCAAAATATAAATCAGTCCCGCAAACACTAATACCTATTGCAGCTAAGAAAACATATTTAGTCGTAATTTTATTGGCAAATATTTTATTACACCAAAATGATCCAACACCAACACCAACAGAAAAAGTTGCAAGGAATAAATTAGCCACATTTTCATCAGCTTTAAGTATCTCACGTGCAAGAGAGGGTATTTGCGCCATGATTGCAGCACCAATAAACCAAAACCAGGATATACCAAGAATGGCTAAATAAACTTGCTTTTTTGATGAAGCATATTTAATCATCTTAATATTTTCTTTGAATATATTAAGTTTAATTTTAATTTGATCATTAGCATTATTGGATTTTGGCATATAAAAAGCCGAAATTAATCCAATCAAAGCAATTATAAATATAAAACCTAAAATCAAGTTATTATTAAAATTATAAAAGCCACCAAGCATAGTGCCAAACAAAATTGATAAAAATGTTCCAGCCTCAATAAATCCATTTGCTCCTAAAAGCTCATCTTTGCGCATTTGGTCAGGTAGAACACTATATTTGATTGGACC
>JAYUJO010000079.1:0-2498 GCA_043765215.1 Rickettsiales bacterium
TATTATCAGGAATAAATTTTTCCTGTTGAATCTTATATTTTTTCTCATTATATTTTCTACCTTCATGTAGATCTTTACTACTTTTTGGTGGTTTTGGTGTACTTCGTTTAGGCATGATATCTCTATTTTAATATTAAATTTTAATTAAATATAATTAACACTAAATAAATGATATGTAAAGAAATTTTTTTATTCAATATAAAGAATTTCTGCTATAGTATTTATATTATAAACCAAAAAAATTAAATCATGACTGTCATAACTAGATTTGCTCCATCACCAACGGGTTACTTGCATATTGGCGGTGCACGCACTGCTTTATTTAACTACCTTTTTGCTAAACATCATAATGGAAAATTTTTGCTCCGGATTGAAGATACTGATGCTACAAGATCTACTCAAGAAGCAAAAGATGCTATTATATCATCACTTAAATGGTTAGAAATTGAGCATGATGGTGAAGTAGTATATCAATCAACAAGATATGATCGCCACAGAGAAGTTGCTTTAGAGTTAGTTAATAAGGGTGAGGCTTATTATTGCTTTTGCTCTCAGGAAGAAATAGCAAATTTACGACAGGAAACAATAGATAAAGGAGAACATTTTATATTTCACTCACCATGGCGAGATGCAAATGAAGATGATTACCCAACTGATCAAAAGCCAGTAATAAGAATTAAAGCCCCAGTTCAGGGTGAAACAATTGTGGATGATCTGCTGCAAGGTAAAGTGGTGGTACAAAATTCTCATTTAGATGACATGGTTATTCTGCGAAGCGATGGCACTCCTACATATATGCTAGCTGTAGTGGTTGATGATCATGATATGGGCATTACTCACATTATAAGAGGTGATGATCATTTAAATAATGCTTCTCGTCAGCAATTAATTTATAAAGCCATGGGCTGGGATATTCCTAAAATGGTGCACATTCCATTGATTCATGGTGATGATGGGGCTAAATTATCTAAACGTCATGGTGCATTATCAGCATCATCTTATAAAGATATGGGATATCTGCCTGAGAGTCTTAATAATTATCTCCTTCGCCTTGGTTGGTCACATGGAAATGATGAATTCATTTCAAGAGAGCAGGCCATTAATTGGTTTGATATTAAAGGCATGGGTAAATCGCCATCACGTATTGATTTTAATAAAATGAAGCATATGAATGCTCATTATTTGCGCTCTATGGATAATAATAAATTAGCTGAAATAATTTTTGAAAATTTAAATAAAAATATTTCTATTGAGTCTAGAAATAATATTATTAAAGCAATCGATGTTATGAAGCCCAGATCTGAACTAATTACTGATATGATTCATTTAAGCGTTATCTTTATAAATGAAGAATTTAAATTAGATGATGAAGTAGCACCCATTATCGAAAGTTGTCCACCTAATTTATTAGATCAAATAAAAGAAACTATCCAAGAAATTGATGATTTTAATAAAGTCAATATTCAAGAGTCATTAAAAAATTTAGCATTGAAAAATGAATTAAAGCTTGGCGATTTAATGCAATATGTTAGGGCTTTAATAACGGGAAGAGTTTCATCGCCAAGTGTATTTGAAATTATGGAAATCATAGGTGCAAATGAATCTTTAAAGAGACTTCAATTATGATTTCAGAAATTTTACTAAATCATTATAATATTGATAAATTGCACAATGCATATTTAATTAATACCGATAATATTGAGCAAAGTTTTTGTCAATTAAATGAATTTGTTAAAAATAAATTGTTAAATGATGCACTAGATGCTGATTATATTATTGTCCAAAAAAATGATAATAAAACTAGGAATATCTCGGTTGATCAAATCAGAAATATGCAGAAATTTCTATATAAAACTTCTGTTATTAATGGAAAAAAAATTGCTATAATTTATGGCGCTGATCAGATGAATATTAATGCAGCAAATTCCTGTTTAAAAATTTTAGAAGATACACCAAAAAGTACGCATATATTCCTGCTATCCGAAAATGCGGCCAATATATTACCGACCATACGATCTCGTTGCGCAAAAATTAATGCACATTATAATATAAGTTTGAATGATAATATCACAGAGCGATATATAACTCCTTTATTAAAGTCGACACCTATTGCAGATAAATTAAAATTTATTGCTGAATTTGCTTCTAAAGATAGAAATTTATGGCAGGAATTTGCTTCTAATATTCAAATATTAATAGTTAGATTATGTAAAAAATCTGGTGGAATTAATATTGAATTATCAGACCATGAGCAAAAACTTTTTGAACAATTTAGTAATTATAATTCTAAACAGTTAAATGATAAATATGATCAAATTGTAAAAATCATTAATGAAACATTATTTTTTGATTTAGACTTAAGAGCAAGTTCTACTTTATTGATAGATAAATTTCGAAATTAAGCCAATGTATAATATATTTTTTCAAAATGTTACTTCTATAATTCCAATGAAGGAAACAGCTGAAAAAGCATTGAAGAGATTAAATATTGAAAATAT
>JAYUJO010000080.1:0-6613 GCA_043765215.1 Rickettsiales bacterium
TTTGCTATTCTTAAAAACAAATCTTCTTTTTCTTATGATTTAATTTAATTTTTTACTTGACTGTCAATACAGTATCACTTTATGGGAAAGACTCTTTATCATTGCGCTTGCATAGCTTTCACAATATCTTCAACTACTTTTTTAGCATCGCCAAATAACATCAGCGTATTATCTTGAAAGAATAACTCATTTTGCACGCCAGCATAGCCAGAAGACATTGAGCGCTTAATAAAATATACAGTTTTAGATAATCCAACATCTAAGATTGGCATACCATATATTGGGCTAGTTTTATCAGTTTTAGCCGACGGATTGGTCACATCATTGGCACCAATGACTAAAGTTACGTCAGTAGAGCTAAAATCACCATTAATTTCATCTAATTCAAGCACATCTTCGTAATCAATATTAGCTTCCGCCAATAAAACATTCATATGACCAGGCATTCTACCAGCCACTGGATGAATGGCAAAGCGTACTTTGATATTTGCTTCCTTTAATAATTTAACCATTTCTTTTATTGCATGCTGAGATTGCGCCACTGCCATACCATAGCCTGGAACAATAATCACACTATCTGCTTGACTCAACATGAAGGCTGCATCATCTGCGCTACTAACATTTGGCAGGCGCCCATCATCTGCTTCGCTATTTGCTGAAAAATTTGATTTCATGAAAGCACCAAATATAACATTGAGCAGAGATCTATTCATTGCCTTGCACATTATATAGCTTAATATTGCGCCGCTTGCTCCAACTAAAGCGCCAGTAATAATTAGCAGGCTATTAGTCAAAGTAAAACCAATGCCAGCAGCAGCAAAGCCAGAATATGAGTTCAACATTGAAACAACAACAGGCATATCAGCGCCACCAATTGGCAGAATTAATAATGCGCCAATGATTAATGATAAAAATATTATGCTTAAAAACAAAATTATTCCTGGATTTTTTATAAAATAAAAAGTCATCGCGATTAATAATATGTTCAAAGCAATGCAAACATATTGCTGGCCGAGAAATTTCATGGGTCTTGAACTAATTAATCCTTGCAACTTACCAAAAGCAATAACAGAACCACTAAAAGTAATCGCGCCAATAATTGCTCCAAGTGACATTTCTATTAAAGCGCCAATAGGCAGAATTCCATTAATACCAATATTAAAATTTTGAGGAGACATTAAAGCGGCAATTGCTACTAATACTGCAGATAATCCAACAAGTGAGTGAAAGCCGGCAACTAATTGCGGCAGTGCAGTCATCGGAATTTTTTGAGCTATAACTGCGCCAATACAGCCACCAAAAGCTATAGTTAATAGTAACGGAATTTTGTGGCTAAAGGATGGTATGTAAAAAGTAGCAGATAATGCTATTATCATACCAATAATGCCAATAATATTACCATTCCTTGCTGATTTTGGTGAAGATAAACCTTTTAAGGCAAAGATAAAGCATATTGCAGAAATTAGGTATGAGAAATCGATTAATTGTATAGTCATATAGATTATTTAAAATTATTTTTTCTTGAACATTAAAAGCATTCTTTGAGTCACCACAAAGCCACCAAATATATTTATTGCCGCAATAAAAACAGCTATAAAACCGAATATAGAAGCTCCATCAAATATATTGGAGCCACTGGCTAGGAGCGCTCCAATAATAATAATGCCAGAAATTGCATTTGTAATGGACATAAGAGGTGTGTGAAGCGCCGGCGTTACTCTCCAAACAACATAATAGCCTATAAAACAAGCAAGGATAAAAATCGTAGTCATATGAAATAATGGATCAATTCCATCTATTATAGTTGTCCCTAGATCCGCACTTAATTCTGTTAAATTTTGTGCTAAGTCAGATGTTTGATTTATTGCATCAGGTATTTTTGTGTCCATATATTCCAATTTATTTAGTTTTAATCAATACAGCTTTTACCAATTCATCATCGAAATTAAATTTATTATCAATAACAGCATGAGTGATAAAATTATATAAATTCTTAGCATATAATTTCGATGCATCATGAGCAATTTTTGCCGCTATATTTGTCCAGCCAATAATTTTAACGCCATTCTTTATTATCAATTTATCAGCACTTGAATCTTCGACATTGCCACCTGTTTTAGTTGCCATATCGACAATAACTGAGCCAGGCTTCATTTTTGCTATCATTTCTTTAGTCAGTAATATCGGAGCTGCTTTACCTGGTATTTGAGCAGTTGTGATCACTATGTCATATTTGTCAATAATGCTTAAGAGAAATTGCTCTTGCACTTTAGCAAAATCAGTTGATAGTTCTTTAGCATAACCAGTTTTATCCTCAGCATTTTCGTTATTTATTTCTGGATAAACAAATTTTGCCCCTAAACTTTGGGCTTGCTCCCGAGTGTTTGCGCGCACATCATAAGCTGAAACGACGCTTCCCAAACGTTTGGCTGTTGCTATTGCTTGCAGACCAGCAACGCCAATGCCCAATATTAAAGTTTTGGCTGGGTTAATAGTCCCTGCAGCGCTCATCATCATTGGAAAAGCTCGGTCATAATGATAGCTTGCTTCAATGACGGCTCTATATCCAGCTAGATTACTTTGCGAGGAAAGAATATCCATGCCTTGAGCTCTAGTAATGCGCGGCAACAACTCCATAGCAATTAAGGAAAGTTTTTTATTAGATGCATAATTAATATATTTTGAGTAAAGATACGGAGAAATTGAGCCAATAATTATTGCTCCTGATTTTGCCATGTCGAGCTCGTTAAATTGATCAATAATTGGAGTTGGTTGAACTTTTAAAATTAGGTCAGCATCAGATAAAATTTCTAATGGAATGGATGAAACAGTTGCTCCGCTTGCAATATATTCATCGTCTGTAAAATTAGCCGCTAAGCCAATTCCTTTTTCTACAAACACATTAAAGCCTTTTTTTATATATAGTTTGGCAATATCTGGAGTTATTGCTGTTCTAAGTTCAAAAGTTTCTCTTTCTTTAACTGCTGCAATTTTCATTACTATATATTCTTTTAATTTATGTCTTTGTTGTAATATTTATATTTGCACAGTATTATGTATAAAAGCAATTTAAAATAGATTTTTATTAGTTATGTATGCAAGTAGTCTTAATTTTACGTTTTTTAAACACATTATAGCCTTAATATTATTAGGAGTTACGCTCGGTGCAAATGCAGATAATGCCACCAATGAATTGAAAAGTTACATTTTAGGCATAAAATCAATTGCACTTGAATTTACTCAAATTGATAGTTTGGATCAAATGTCAACAGGAATGCTTATTATTGATAAACCTTATAAGTTCAGATGTAATTACTACGAGCCATTTCCAATTGTTATTGTTGGCAATAAAAACTATATTGCATTATATGACTATGAGATGAATAATTTGAGTAGAATTAAAGCTGAAGATAATATTTTTAATTTCCTGCTTGTTGATAATATTGATTTTGAGAAACAGTTTGAAGTAGTCAGCGCAGTTATTCAAGGTAATGATTATATTTTAAAAGTAAAAAGTAGTGATTTAAACAAAACTAGTGAAATTACTTTTGATAAAAATAGTAAGCATATAAAGCAAATGAAAATTTTTGAGGAAAATAATATTATTACTCTAATTTTTGATAAAATATATGAAATAAATAATGTTTCAAATGAATTGTTCATTATGAAAGATCCAGATTTATTTGGCAAAGCCAAAAGATATAATAAGCCAGATCTTGAAAAAATGTTTAATATTATAAGATAGGGCTTGATTCGAAGTAATAAAACTATTATCTTAGCAATTGGCTAGTACTAGGGCGTAGGCTTTGTTTAGTTGGTCAGGTCTGAAAAGAAGCAGCCAGAGCATTTTGCAAACGGGTTTAGTGCTAGCTATTACCTTGATTTTAAGATAATAAATTCCTCATAAAATAAATACTCTCTAACATTATTTTAAGAAATCATGATACAAGAAAAATATATTCCTTTTGCGCGAAAATATAGACCAACTGATTTTTCAGAAGTTAAGGGGCAAGAAGTTTTAGTAAAAACTCTTTCATATTGTATTCAAAATAAACGATTAGCTTCAGCATATTTGCTGACAGGCATTAGGGGAGTGGGTAAAACTACATCAGCGCGCATCATTGCCCAAAGCGTGAATTGCACCGATATTCAAATAATTGATAAACAAGTTAAGCCATGCGGAGTTTGCGCTAATTGTGATGGTTTTAAAAAACATTCACATCCAGATATTATTGAAATTGATGCAGCAAGTCGCACTGGTGTTGACGATATAAGAGAAATCATTGAAAGCAGTGAATATAGACCTTTACTTGGCCAATATAAATTCTTTATTATTGATGAAATTCATATGTTATCAAAAAGTGCTTTTAATGCCTTGCTCAAAGTGGTTGAAGAGCCACCAGAACATGTAATATTTATTTTTGCAACTACTGAGGTGCAAAAAATTCCTTTAACAGTGATATCTAGATGTCAAAGATATGATTTAAGGCGATTATCTTTTGAAGAAATATATCAATTAATTGAATCCATTGCTCATAAAGAGGGTTTAAATATTCAACCCCAAGCCCTTAAAATTATTGCTAATAAATCAGAAGGATCAGCTCGCGATGCTACTTCGATTCTAGATCAGGCGGCGTCATATTTGCATAATATTGATGGTGATAATGTTATTTCAGAAGAAATTGTTAATAAAATGCTGGGTTTACTCAGAACTAGTGTGATTATTGAATTTACCCAATTAATTATAGCAAATGATCCAAATCGAGCCATTTCATTATTAAATCAAATATATTATAGTGCTAATAGCTTAGAATATTTTGTTCAAGGCATGGCAAATTTTATGGCAGAGCTTTGTAAATCAAAAGTCATTACAAACTATCATAACTCAATATATCACGAT
Organism: Rickettsiales bacterium; assembly: GCA_043765215.1. Taxonomy (GTDB): domain Bacteria; phylum Pseudomonadota; class Alphaproteobacteria; order Rickettsiales; family Rickettsiaceae; genus Megaera_A. The sequence goes on from JAYUJO010000080.1 coordinate 4,901, forward strand.
TATTCTGACGAAATTACTTCAATATTAATTGGCACTTCACTACCACGATTAACCATATTATGGCAAATATTTAGTAATGGTATTTCTGAAATAAAAATATCTCATAATGAGTTAATTACGGCTGAAATGCTCATTATTAAGGCGATATATGCCTGCAATTTACCAGAAATTGAGCACTTAGTAGATGCTGATGTTAATGTTATAAAGCAGAGTGCTGATGAAGCGAAAAAGCAGCCTGATTATGATATTTTTGCTTTTTTAAAATACTGCCATCTGCAAAAAGAAATGGAAATATATTATTTCCTTTTAAATGAAGTGGAAATTGAAGAATTTATTAATCCTAAAATGAAAATAACTGGAAATATATCTCAAGCAATTATTGCTAAAATTGAAAAATTATTACAAGAATGGTCAGAGCAAATTTGGCAAATTTCACATTCTAAAAGCGATAAAATTATATCATTAAAAGATAAAATGTTGGAAAAAGTTAAAATTTCAGAAGATTATCAAATAATAAAAAACTATTTCGTAGATGCGAATATATCAGATATAATTCTTAAAAATAACGGCAATTATAAATAAGCTTTGCTTATTTATAATTAGAAAAGTCTGGAATAAACAGCAATATTGATTCAGTTTTTAAGAAGATAAAAAAGAAATATATTGGACAAATTAAATAATAAATGAAATAAATAGATAGATAGTGTAGTAAAGTTAGGTTTGGGAGCTTGCATGCTTAAGTTTTTTACTAATCTACTTAAAGTAAATGGATAAGCAAAGCTTATCCATTTGCTAGGGTTAAAAAATAAATAATTTTATTAAAAACATCAAATAGGTATAATTATGGATATGCAAAAATTAATGAAGCAAGCTCAAGAAATGCAAAAAAAAATGAGTGATATGCAAAAGGAAATTTCATCAAAAACTTATGAAGGAAAATCAGGCGCAGGCATGGTTAAAGTGTTCATGACTGGTAGTGGTGAAATGCAGAAAATAATTATTGATCCATCATTACTTAATGTGGATGAAAAAGATATGCTAGAGGATTTAATAATTGCAGCTCATAATGATGCCAAAGCTAAGGCTGAAGATGATTCAAAAAACAATATGACTAACGCTTTTGGTGATTTGGGTAATTTGCCTATGGGCTTAAAGTTTTAATTAAATATAAGCGCTTAATATGCAAAAGCAATCGGGGCCTGATCAATTAATTTATCTTTTTTCCAAACTGCCAGGTCTTGGTACTAGATCAGCTAGGCGAATAGTATTGCATTTATTGCAAAATAAGGATTTACGCCTTAAAGGATTGATTCAAGGTCTTGAAGATGCGGCTAATAGAATTAATAACTGCAAATTATGTGGTAATATTGATTACACTGAAATATGTACTATATGCAGTGATTTCAGTCGCACTGATTCAATTATTGCAGTGGTGGAAACTGTGGCTGAACTTTGGGCCATTGAGCGAAGTGAAACATTTCGGGGGCGCTATCATGTGCTTGGATCTACTATATCTGCATCGAGTAGTCGTGATCCATCCGAACTTGGACTGCTTAAATTGCAAAAACGTTGTAATGAGAATCAAACTGAGGAGCTAATTTTAGCAACTAATTCAACACTTGATGGCCAAACTACTGCTTATTTTATTACTGAATTTTTCAAAAATCAAAATATAAATATATCACGCCTAGCTAGTGGCATACCAATTGGTGG
>JAYUJO010000081.1:0-2492 GCA_043765215.1 Rickettsiales bacterium
TGCTTATTCATTATTGGAAATAGGAATAATCAGGGATTAATAAAACAAAATGTAAAAATTGTAATGAAATAATAAAATAAAATTATACAAAATTAAATCAGGTTTAGACCGCTCTAAGCTTGATTTCTTCTAATATTCCAGTTATGGATAAGCAAAAATTATCCATAACTAGGGTTTAAATAATAACATTTGAGCATTTTTATCACTCTCTTTTAAGATATAATCTATTATTATCGTTAAATAAAAATAAAAAAAAGCTTATAAAAGAATAATGAGAAAGATCATGTTAAAACATTAAAGGTTTTGGATATGCTTAATATTAATTTCCAACTAATTTTTTACTAATTTCATTCATCATATATTTTTTTAACTTAATTAAAAATTTTAACAATACTAAATTTTTTTTATATCTATTGCTTTTTCATTACATTTATCTATTTTATTCTAGAACCAATCAATAGTATTTTTTCCTATATAATTTAATTAAAATTAGATCATTTTAAATATTAATTTATTATTGTTCTATAATAATAAAGAATAGGATACTTTAATACGTTTTAAATAAACAGATAAATTAAATTTACAAATAAAATTATGTTTACAAATACGAAACTCTCTTCTGATGATGTTGTAACATTATGTAGAAAAATTAAAGATAATTCTATTACCTCAATTGAAATAGATAATTGTAATATAAATTACGATGATATACAAAAAATAGCTGAAGCTTTAAAAAATAATCATAGTATTACTTACTTTAAATTGGATAATAATAAAATAGGCAATCTAGGAGCTATGCTTATTATTAAAGCTATATCTGGAAATACAACTCTTAAATCTATATCTTTGGAAAATTGTGATATTGGTGATGATGGATTAATGGCTTTTGCTAAAATTTTTACATCTGGTAATACAGCAATTACCAAATTTAATTTGCAAAATAATTCGTTTTCCTCTCAAGCTAAAGAAGATTTTCAATGTCAAATAGACAGAAACTTCGCTTTGCCAACTATTGATCATATTCAATCTACTTTAGAAGAAATTAATGTTATACAATCAGCAAAAAATAAAGATACTATAACTTTAACTGCTTTAACTAATAGTGTAATGGATCAAGCGTCAGCAATTGATTTAATTAGTAATTTTCAAATTAATGAAAATATTAATGCACTTCACATTAGTAGTAATCATATTTTAGATGAGGCAGCAAAAATTATTTCTAAAGAATTAGAAGTAAATAAAAATTTGACAGTTATTAAATTTGATAATTGCGTAATTAGTGAAATAGCTATAAAAATTCTTGCTGATGCATTAAAAAAAAGCTAAAAATTTAACTATCATTAAATTTAATGATTGCGGTATAAGTGATACAAGTGCAAAAATTTTGGCTGAAGTATTAAATGAAAATCTAAATATTAAAATGTTTGATTTAGCTAGAAATTTTATCACTGATCAAGGTGCAAAAAATATCGCCGAGATTTTAAAATTAAATATAACGCTAAATTTACTTGATCTTCATAATAATTTTATAAGTGATGAAGGAGCATTAACTATAATTGAGAGTAAAAATAAACATTCGACCATAGAAAAAATTTATTTTGATCAAAATCAAATCACAAATATTGGAGCGATTAATATTGCTAAAATTATAGCAAAAGATAAAACATTAAATTTTTTATCTTTAGCACAAAATTTAATTACCGCAAAAGGAAATAATTCTCTTAAACTTATTATGAAAAACTCTAAAAATCTTCAATTGGAATTAAGTAAGCAATCTCCTAAAAGTGAGTGGTTAAAACAAATTGATTACTCAGTGAAAAAAAGTGGATCTAACAAACTTGATTTTAGCGGTCAAGAAATTAGTGATGAACAGATTTCAGAACTAGAAAATTTTCTAAGAACTAATTCAACAATAACTGATCTTAATTTTAATGGTTGCATTATTAGCAATGAAGGAATTAATGTAATTGCACAAATTATAAAATATAACAAATATATAGAAAAAATAAATTTAACTAATAATCATGTAGGATTAAAAGATATTATTAGTATAGCTTTATCTTTGAAAATAAATAAAAATTTAAAGGAAATATATCTTGGAGCTAATAATATTAGAGATGAGGGAGCAGAAATTATTGCTCAAGCATTAAAATGTAATAAGACATCAAAAGTAATAGTTTTAAATAATAATTGTATTGAAAATAAAGGTGTAATAGCACTTGCTGAAGCATTAAAAATTAATAATAGTCTTACTGAAATTAACTTAGATAATTATTCTAAAAGTATGAATGATTTATTTCTAAATAATATAGGTAATGATGGAGCAAAAGCAATTGCTAAATCATTAGAGACTAATAAGAAATTATACTTAATTGATCTAAGTCATAATAAAATAGAAGAGAGGGGGCGCTTGCAATCGCTGCAATGCTAAAAATTAATACAACTTTAAAAAGTTTTAATATATTGCAAAATTTTTTATCGATTGAGAGTGT
>JAYUJO010000082.1:0-2469 GCA_043765215.1 Rickettsiales bacterium
TGATCAAGTAGATCTCTTCTTTGATTAGGAGCAATATCCTGATGGTCTAACATTAAAGCTAAAGATTTAGTTTTGTTTCTAGCTAGCTTAATCAAATCAGCAAAAACAGACGCAGGAAGAGTAATCGATGCAACATTAATATTATTCATACCAAAATGATTTACCGATCTTTTTACAGATAAATAGTCAAGAGACTCAAGCTTTGCCTGAATATTAAATATCCTACTACGAGACAGTCCGAGTAAATAACCAATCTTAGTAGCAGAGAACTTAACTTGAGAAGAAGCATAGGCTCCAGTACTTTTTTTGTTAGTTGAAAGCTTCCAAGATTTAAAACTTTGATTATAAAAATCATTGACCAAATAATAGAGTTTTTCATTTGGAGATAATGAATCAGAACCAATAACATGATCAATTATGCAGCTGCTAATTGCAGTAAAGCTTGGTAATTGAGTGATTGGTGGTAAATATGTGGTATCATAGATACAATTTTGTTTGGTGTTTTCAATTAAAGCATTATTCATAGTAGTTTTTATCCTCTTTTTGAGGCTAAAACTCTAAAAACACTTGCATTTTATACCAAAAAAGGATACAATTTAAAACATAAAGTAGCGAAACTTTTGTAAAAAATTATTTTTTTAATAAATATTATGTGTATGTATATTTATTAAGTTTGTATCCTTTTTTCGGTGTTGGATCTTGGTGTTTTTAAAGATTCAGCACTTTTTTTTTATCTTCGAACTATTTTATCTATTTTGTTTAAATTTTCTTTTTCCAATTTTTCATTTGCAGCATCTATAAACCATTTCCTTACAGTTATAAGATTTTCTTTACATATATTTTGTATTTGTTCTATTAAAGGTAATGGAATATCTAAAGAAACTCTTCTTACATTTTTAGTTTGTGACATTAATATCTCCAAGTTAAAGTATAGGTTATTTAATATAATCCACTAATTAGAAATAGATGTCAACACATAATGTGTAACTTTGTACACATTATTTATTTGTGACTAATAACATAATAATAATAAATAAAAAATGTTTATATGTTTATATGTTAAAACATACTTATGTTTAAATTGAAGTAAATGTGAATACCTAAGAATATAACGTTTTTAGGGAGATTTCATTCAACATACATATGTTTTAATGTTAATATGTTAAAATATAAAAATAAAATAACAATATGATTATCTCATTTTTAAATCAGAAAGGTGGTGTAGGAAAAACTACTATTTCTATTAATGTGGCAACTTGTTTAGCAATAAAAAATTATAAAGTTCTTTTGATTGATGCAGATCCACAAAATAGTTCATTAGATTGGGCTACGGTAAGAAAAAAAGAAAGTCTTTTTACAGTAGTTGGTATTACTAAACCTATTATTCATCGTGAAGTAAGCAAATTATCCAAAAATTATGATCATATCATCATTGATGGTCCACCTAGAATTTATGATGTGGCTAGATCTGCTATTGTTACCAGTGATGTTGTAGTAATACCCGTCCAGCCTTCGCCATATGATGTGTGGGCAGCAAGCGAAGTTGTAAATTTAATAAAAGAAGTTTCTGAACCATTAGAAGGAATAAAAAATATTAAGAGCGCCTTTTTAATAAATAGAAAAATAGTTAATAGTGCTATAGGAAGAGATGTTGAAAAAGTTTTGCAGCAATATGACATGGAAATATTACAAACGCACATTTGCCAGCGAATAATATATGCTGAAGCCGCAGCTACAGGGTTAAGTGTTATGGAGGAAAAAGTTAAAGATTCATTGGCTATTGAGGAAATAAATAATTTAACAATAGAACTTTTAACAAAATACGATGTAAAAAGATGACAGGAACAGGAAAAAAAATTGAATTTTTAAATAAGCCGAGCCTCAAAAATGCTGATGCATTTATTGATAACTGGGTTTCTGGAAATAAAAAATCAGTTAGCGACGATAAAAATTTTAAAAGAACAACTATATATCTCCCTGATGAAATACATCAAAAATTAAAAATGCAAGCAGCTACAGAGAAAACTACCATGACAGAGATAATTATTGAAGCTATAAAAAGTTACGTCCATTAAAGCATATGTATGTTAAAACATACATATGCTTTTTTCTTACTTCTTCCAATATAGTAAAACAAATATTTTATTTTCTATCTTATATAATATACCAATATTTAACTATTACCCATACTAAATAATTCTTATAAAAAATATTTTAATCATTAGCTCCTTTATTTTTGTATCTATCAATAATTAACAGCCAAATATAAAATAAAACTAGACGTATTAACATACATATGTTTTAACATATGTATGTTAAACTCACGAAAATGTCTAATATGGATCAAAATATCAAAAAACATTTAATAGAAATAGAAAAAATAGTAGGCGAAAGAATAGCATATACAAGAATAAAACTCGGTATGAGTAGGAAAGTATTAGCTGTCGTAATTAATACTTCTGAACAGCA
>JAYUJO010000083.1:0-6514 GCA_043765215.1 Rickettsiales bacterium
GTCGTCCTTTGGATAAAAATATATAATTACATATTTGCCCTTTAATTCAGACAAAGTTATCGTTTCATTTTCTCCTACAGCAACCGTAAAATCAGGTGCTTGATCTCCTATTGATAGTTTGTTCATTATTTTACTCAATCTATTATATTACTTGTAAATTTTCTTACTCTGAAATTTGATTATCACCAACAATAGTTAAATCTGAACTATTATGGAGTTGATCAAAATTTAGATCAACTCCAACAAGAGCATGATCAGAAGAAAAATAACATCCATCAGTATTTTGAGTGTCTAAATCTTTGAGCAATGGCAGTAGCCCAAATTCTTTTGGATCAAAAGCTCCGTGAAGATGAAAAGAGAGAGTTGCCGTTAAATTACTTACAATGATATCAAGAACACCGTCATCTATGTATTCTCCATTAATATCGATTTTATTCCTAAACTGGTCATATAAAAAACCGATCCATGTAGTTTTAATTCCAATATGATTTGCATCAATTGGAGTAGTAGTTTGATTATGTTGTTTAAAATATTCACGAATTGAGTCTTTATTGATAACATCATTATCATCTCTAGTTGGAATACAATTGCGATCTCCCAATGAAATCCAAGGGTCTCCCTTAGTGATTTCTTTAATTTTATGCATTTCAAGTTCCGCGCACTTCAGACGAGTTTCACTGTTGCCACTAAGTGGATAATGTGAATTAAAAACAAAAAATTCTTCAGAGCCCATTTGAATTTTAGCCCAAAGTACTGCCCTATAAGTATTCATATTGCCAAACCCTTTATCAACTTATCCTCTGTCATAACTTATTGGTACTGTATCCGGAGTGTCATTTAACCAAAATCTATTTACTTCTAAAAATTCACAACTTGGACTTATAAATATTCCTGTTAAAAAAGTTCCTATAAATTTACCTTGCCAATTAGCTACGTCAGAATTAAAAGCTATAGCTCCTGTATCTATATCCGATGGTGTATGAGATAAAAAAACTGATTTATAACCAATTTTATAAAAATGCTCATTTAGTTCTGATGCTTGATCAGGTGATAATTCTTGCAAACATATAACATCGGGATTCACACTTTCTAAAAACTTTTTAACATATGGAGATCGTTGTGCCCAATGGTGATGCTTGTCAATACTAGGATCCTTATTGTCAAAAAAATCAGCTACAATATTATATGATACTGCCCTTAGAGCATTATCAACTTTATGTAACGATATATTAGATTTAATTTCTCTTAAACTTTGATTTTTCATATTAATTTCCTTTAATGTGATTAACAATTATTATTTCCTAACCTTTTATTACATAAGTAAAGGATAGTGGCAACAATATTAATTATTGCCAAGCTTTAAATCCTGAATTATGTGTAATTTTATTTCAGGATGCAGAATGCTTCGATAAATCTGCAGATTTTCTAATACACGTTGAACATAGTTTCTTGTTTCATAATAAGGAACTAATTCAAGCCAATCCAAGACTTGTCTATGGCTTTTCATATTTCTCGGATCTCCATTATTTTTTATCCATTTATCTACGTTATGTGGTCCACCATTATAAGATAAAATGGCTAAGATATAAGATCCATCAAATCTCTCAATCATTTGATGCAAATAATTACTACCAAGAAGCATATTATATGACACATCCGTAGTTAACTTGCGCGTGGTGCATTCAACATTAATTTTTTTTGCTACCAAATAAGCAGTGGGTTCTAGAAGCTGCATTAAACCTTTGGCATTTGCGCTACTCACTGCGCATTTGTCAAACACAGATTCTTGCCTGATTATACTATATGTTAATGGAATTTCAATAGGAAGCTTGCTAACTTTATAGGGAGTAGGATAGGCAATATCTCGAAGAACAACGTGTTTTTGTAATGCTGCTTTGCCAAGCCACGCTTTACTATGTGTGTGTTTTGAATCATTAATTCTAGCAGCTAGATTAATGATATCTTTTGAATGTTTAGTATGAATAATAAAATTTTCAATATAAATTCTACTTAAATTTTTGGAGCCATATTTAATGACTAATTCAGTAGCTTGCGCTAATTGATTATTATGCAGATCTGTTATTTCTCCATTTATTGATGCATTTCTTAAATCATCACCTAAAATTATTTTCTCAACACCAATTTCGTTGGCAGCAATTTGTCCGTAAAATGTATATGGATATTTTGTTGCAGCAAGGCGATATAATTTATTAGATTTCTCTTTATTTGATAATGCCTCATAAGCTCGGCCTAACCAATAGATTCCTCTTGATTTGCTAATTGGAGTTTTGACAATTGCATTGAAATTCTCAAAATGCTTAAGAGCCAATTGCGGTTTTTTTAAAAATTGAAGCGCAATCCAGCCAGATAAAAATTCAGCATTACTTTTATTTGTTGGACATAAACTTTTATTATTACTAGTAATTTTATATGCATCACTGAATTTTTTCTTATCCATATATTCGCGAGCAATATAATGAGCAACATTCCAAATTTTATCAGCATAATCTGGATCATTACCACTTAAAGCCATTAATTTTGAGACTTCGGCGCTTGGTAATAAATCTTTTTTTCGCAATTCTAAATATCTAAAGATAAGCCCATTTGTATAATATTTATTATTTACAGATTTGAATCTAGCAATAGAGTTTTTGTCTTGTTGAATTAAGGCAATTTGAACATCGAAGGATTTGCTCAACTCTTTATCAATTAAATAATAAGTATTTTTTGCAGCCGTAATTTGATTCTTGGATAAATGATGATCAATCTTTTTAATATGATCATCCCTAGTTAAATATTTCTTGAAACGATCATAATATTTTTTTTCTTCTTCTTTTGAAAAATCACTTTTTTGCCAGCTTAACTTTATAATTGAAGAGAGATTTTTTGGTGGTTTTACTAATTTAGCACTGGCATAAACATAATATTTTCGCCCCTTATGAGTCAGTGGAGGATTTGCATCGAACCATTTTAATATATTTTGAGCATTAATTTTTTCGTTTAATAAGTTCTCAGCACTAATTTGCAGAGATCTTTTTTGCGGCCAATGAGGATTTTGCAGTAAAAAATTTGTTATTTTTTCAAAACTATTATTTTTGAATTTACAATCTAAAAATTGTTGAGATAAAACAATTTTCTGCAATATTTTATCATTATTATTTTGAGCTAAATTATAAGCACTTTGCCATTTTTTTTGATTTATTAAATCAAAAATTTTAGATTCATTTTCATTTTTGGCAAAACAATTTACACTTAGTAATAATATTGCTAAAAACATTGACAGCGAGGAGAGAATTCTCATAATATTAACATTTCAAAAAATAAGTTTATATATATGAATAGAGCATTTATATTTCCTGGTCAAGGATCCCAATATATTGGTATGGGCAAAGATTTTTATGAAACATATCCTACAGCAAAAAAAGTTTTCGATGATGTTGATATATCCATGGGCTTTAAATTAAGCGACATTATATTCAATGGAAATATTGAGGATTTATCAATTACTACTAATACACAAGGCGCCATTATGGCGACCTCAATTGCAATATTAAATGTATTGAAAGAAAAAACTGGCAAGAAGATTGATCAATTATGTAGTCTATTAGCTGGTCATTCATTGGGGGAATACAGCGCCCTTTGCGCAAGTGGCGCCATATCCCTTTTAGATACAACAACTTTACTTAAAAGCCGAAGCCAGGCAATGCAAGCCTCATCGCCACAAGAAAAGGGCGGCATGGCTGCATGTATCGGTGTTTCTTACGAGGAATTGCAAAATATAATTTTAAACACAGTTAAAGAAGGAGTTTGCCAGATTGCTAATGATAATGTAAGTGGTCAAATTGTTATTAGTGGCCATTTATATAATATTGATTTAATGGTAAATATTTTAAAAGAATTAAATTATCGAGCCATTAAGCTTAATGTTAGCGCAGCTTTTCACAGTTCTTTAATGAAAAATGCCGAAAAAATAATGATTAATGAATTAAACTCAACGAAATTTAATCAACCAAAAGTTCCTGTTGTTGCAAATGTTGCTGTATCATGCACCGATGATGTGAATCAAATTAAAACAAATTTGGTTAATCAAATTTGTGGAACAGTTCGCTGGCGTGAAACAATTGATTATTTTGCTAGTAATGGAATTACACAATTAGTAGAGGTTGGCCCTGGTAATGTTTTATCAAATCTAGCTAAAAAATCAGGCCATCAATTTGAAATAATTAATATTGCCACTATAGATGATATGCAAAATTTTATAGACAAAAATTTACAGAAAGCAAATTAAACTATAGATTAAATAAATATATAAAAAATTATGTTTTTTTACTAGACAACCTAAAATGTTAATGATAGAATCAACTATAAGTGTATTTAGGAATGCGCCTTAACCTAAGATTTACCATAATATTTTGTTTTTTCTTAAAAATTTTAGGTTATTGATTATCTTCGTTTTAGTTTAAGTTAGGAAAAAACAAGTTGGAGAGGCGGCAAGAATTATATTTACCTTTCCCAGATTAATTACAACAATATTCTGGCCGTCTCTCCTAATTTTTACAACTTCATTAAGCAGTTTGTAATTTTCTCATGTGTTAATCCAAATTTATCAAATATAACATCAGCAGGTGCCGAAATACCAAATTCATTTACCCCAAAAAATAAACCATCATTGCCAATGATAGTTGCCCAGCCAAAACTACTGCCTGCTTCGATTGCAACAAGTTTTTTAGCGTGTCCTTTTAAAGATTCTAAATAGTTTTTATCTTGAATTAAAATATCAAAACAAGGAACTGAAACAACTCTAACTGATAAATTTTTAGCTTGTAGAGTTGTTTGAATCTCAATTGATAATGATACTTCAGATCCTGTCGCAAAAATAGTTATCTCAATCGAATCTGGATTTTGCTCATGAGAAATAATATAACCACCATTACTTGATTGATTATTTTCTGGATCAAAATTAGTCCTAAGTTGTGGTAATGATTGACGTGATAAAGCCATTATCGATGGTTTATTGAGCCTAAGAGCAATTTGGTAGCATTCATAAGTTTCAACAAAATCAGCTGGCCTAAAAACATTAATATTTGGCATTGCTCGAAGCGCAGCTAGATGTTCAACTGGTTGATGAGTGGGTCCATCTTCACCAAGACCAATTGAGTCATGCGTCATAACGTATATAACCGGTAAATTCATTAGGGCCGATAATCTAATTGAAGGACGCATATAATCAGAAAATACTAGAAAAGTACTACCCATGGGCCTAAAGCCTGATAAAGCTAAGCCATTCATGATTGCGGCCATTGCATTTTCTCGCACACCATAATGAATAAAATTACCATTAAAATCGAGTGAGTTTATTGCTATGCAGGCAGAGTTTGAGACACCATTTGATTCAGATAAATCAGCTGATCCACCAATAAATTTTTTATTTTTCATCATTAATTGTTCAATAATACGACCAGATGATATGCGCGTTGCTTCTGGTTTAATTGGTGGAATTAAATCATCAGGAATGGCTAAATTTAAATTATCCATATATGTTTTTTGTTCTGAAGATAAGGATAAATATTTTTGTTGCCAATCAACATATTCTTGCTCATTTTTAAGCCAAGCATCTTGCCACATTTGCTTCATGTTACCTGGAATATAGAAATTATCTCCAGAAAAATCAATATTACTTTTTAAGTGAAGCATTTCTTCAGCCCCCAATGGAGAGCCGTGAGATTTCTCACTCCCCTCTTTATATTTTGCACCTTTACCAATAGTAGTTTTAAAGGCAATAAAACACGGTCTATTCGAATCTTGCACCATTGATAAAACATTGCAAACACTATCAGAATCATGACCATTTGCTTTAAAAGTATCAAAACCCATAGCTTCAAATTTTCTATATTGATTCTCGGATATAGTAAGGCTAGTCTTTCCATCAATAGAAATACCATTATCATCAAATAAAACAATTAAATTATTTAATTGTAAATGACCAGCAAGCGATAAGGCTTCATAGCTAATTCCTTCCATTAAACAGCCATCCCCCACTATTGCATATATTTTATGATTACAAATATCATGTCCTAATTCTGCTTGGTATTTTTTCTGAGCTATTGCCATGCCAACGGCGTTAGCCAGACCTTGTCCAAGAGGACCAGTTGTTGTTTCGATGCCATTAAACAGATGTTGTTCTGGGTGGCCTGCTGCAAGTGAGCCATACTGCCTAAAATTTTGAATTTCAGATAATGAAAAATCTTTATAGCCAGAAAGATATAAAAATGAGTATAATAGCATTGAACCATGACCTGCAGATAGGATTAATCTATCGCGATTAAACCATTTTGAATCATGTGGATTGAATTTAAGAAATTTAAAGACTAGGCAAGTCATAACTTGAGCAAAACCAAGTGGCAAGCCTGGATGTCCAGATTTTGCGGCTTCAATTGCATCTGCTGAAAGTATTTTTATGCAATTGGAAAGCTGATCTAAGGAATAATTTTGTTTTTCGCTTAAGTTCATTATA
>JAYUJO010000084.1:0-2445 GCA_043765215.1 Rickettsiales bacterium
AAACGTTGGATAAAACAACAAATTGTATATTTTAATACTTTATACGATTCCTTGGTTTCCTTTTTTAATTACGCTATCTCATCTTGATTTACTATATAAGTAAATTTTGACCATAATACTTCGTTTTTGCCTTGTCAACATTGGCGCTAAGTGATTAATTGGATTATTTATTTATATAGTGTCTTTAGTGTTTTATCGAGTTAATGTAACCTGCAATAAATAATTAACTTACATAAATTTTTAATATAATTAAATCTACATATGTTAGGGTATTTTCGCATTAACTATTTTTTATAAAAACGGCAAAATCTAGAATTTATAATTGTCCAAAAATATATATAAAAATAATTTATAAAAGAATTATAAATTATTATGTTGCATATTTAATAGTTTCAAATATAATAAGCATATTAACATATATTAACAACCGTTGAAATAAATCATTATGACTAAGAATAAAAAACTAGAACAGAAATTAATTTCATTTATAGATAACCCAGTTGAACTTGAAAAAGTTGCCGAAGATATGAGAAATGGCTGGTCTATTATCAGTTTAGTAAAAAATGGAAGCTATTACGTAGGCATCATGGAACATAATCCTAACTCCTTAAAAAACGTAGATACTTTATTCATACCTCCACGTAAGAAAATTAAAATTTTAACTTAATGAATTATTTATGTGATATTTATTCAATAATTATAACTGTGTTTAAATTCTTGTAATATAAATATATAGATTTAATAGATTATTAATTGTAACTTTAAAAAAGTTAAATTAATCAATCTCTAAAAATTAAGTATTTATATGAAAAAAACTAATGAAAAACCTCTTCTACAATTAGCAATTCAAAATAGGGATACGAAAACAGCGATAAAGTTAATCGAAGAAGGTGCAGTTGATGTTAATGAGGTAGGCCCATATCAAAGAACCGCTCTTCATTATGCTACAGCTGGGGGCATGATCGATATAATTAAATTATTAGTTAACAGAGGTGTGGCTATTGATATAAAAGACTGCGCTGAAATGACGCCCCTTTTTAATATAATGTTTTCAATTCATAATAACACATTTAAAGATATTACCGAAATAATTGATCTTTTATTAAGCAAGGGTGCTGATATTAATTCTATAAACGAAGCCGGTTATACTATGCTTCATTCTGCGGTAATGGAAAATAATGCACAGTTAGTAAAATTACTAATGGATAAAAGCGCAAATCCCAATATTCAAGATAAAAGTGGCAAACCAGCTATATATCACGCAGATAAATATCAAAATCAAGAAATTATTAGATTATTATCAGGTGTAAGTGATAAAAAAATTAAAGATGTTGAAACAAAATTTAATGAAGAATTACAAATATTTTTTGCTCAAGACCTTGAAGAACAGAAGAAATATGTTAATCAAGTTGATAAAATAGGTGAATCTAATTTACACAAAGCTGTATTTTTAGGTAATTTAGAGTTAATACAAAAATTGTTAACTCTTGGTGCCGATGTCAATATACAAAATACTGCAAAAATTACTCCATTAATTCTTACATGCTTAACTAATAAGCCAGAGGCTTTAAAATTATTATTAAATAATAATGCAGATGCTACTATGATTGATGATCAAGGGATGAATGCGTTGCACCTCTGTGCTATAAAAAATAAGTGGGAATGTGCTAAAATTTTACTAGAAAAAAACGTTAATATTGATATTAATATTTTAGCTTATCCTTATGGTTGTTCAGCATTATATTTAGCTATATTTGGTAATAGTATTGATGTAGCTATTGCTTTAATTAAACATGGCGCAGATACTAAAATAATTATCCCAAATGGTTTCAATGCTTTTGAATTAGCATTGCAAGTTAAAAGCCTAAAATTAGCCAAAGCAGTTTATACTAAAGATAATGATGAATTTTCTGAGGAAGGTTTTGCTAAAGAGGCTAGTTCAGCAATTCAATATACGACAAAAGCTAACATGCAGCAATATATTGATGCATTATCAAATGTTGAAATAAGTGATGCAGATAGCACTGAAGTAGAAGCATCTGGTGATAATTCTTCAGAAATGTCTGATAGTTGAATAATAAGGGTATAATTGCACATTCCCTCCATTTGCACTATTATGAATCATTAAACCAGTGTAATGCTGGCTAAAATCTTGTTTATTTTTTCCAGATATAGATGATCATCTTTTGATGGAGTAAAATTATATTTTCCGTAAAAATTGATATGTCTCCAGGCAATAGGGCTAACCTGTTTTAATGCTTCAATTTGTTCAGATTGATTTTGTTTACCTTTCTGCAATAAGAATTGAGATAAAATATAGCTGTTATAATAGACAATCATATTACAAAAAGGCTCTGTCCCAGGAAGTGTGTAAATTCAAAATAGGCCCCTAAATTCTACCCTCAAATTTTATCAAAAAATGAGCCATAGCCTCGCCCCAATTTT
>JAYUJO010000085.1:0-2443 GCA_043765215.1 Rickettsiales bacterium
CATAATTTGGCAAGATTTAATCAAGGGCGAAATTAAATATCATGGCTCTCATTTAAGTGATCCAGTTATTATTCGAACAGATGGTAGCATGACTTATATGCTTTGTTCGGCAATTGATGATATGGATTATAATATATCACATATTATAAGAGGTGAAGATCATGTTAGTAATACTGCCATACAAATTCAAATGTTTAAAGCTATGGATGCCAAGATTCCTAATTTTGCTCATTTAAGCTTAATTAAGTCATCGAGTGATAAAATTTCTAAAAGAATTGGTGGTTATGATATTGAGTCATTAAGAGACGAACACCACCTTGAGAATATGGCTATAAATAGTTTTTTAACTTTTATTGGCACATCTGAAATTATTCATTCATGCAAAACATTAGATGAGTTGGTAAAATTATTTGATATAAATACTTATTCTAAAAGCCCAACTACTTATAATAAAAATGAATTAGAAGATACTAATCAAAAATTAGTTATGTCATTTGAATATCATGAAATTGTAAATTATCTTGAAAAAAATAATTTAAATAAAATTAATGAACAATTTTGGCTAGCCATTAGACCAAACTTAAAAAAATTATCCGAACTTAAAGATTGGTGGGATATTTGCCATGCTCCTCAAAAAGTTAATGGTTTAGATTCATCAATTTTAGAAGCTGCCTATAATAATTTACCAGAAAATATTGATGCCTCAACATGGAGCCATTGGACTAAAAATATTTCACAAATTACTGGTAAAAAGGGTAAGGAATTATTCATGACATTGCGCCTTGCTTTAACGGGTAAAGATAATGGGCCTGAATTATCTAATCTTTTGCTATTACTCTCGAGAGACGAAATACTTACTAGATTGAAATAAAAAATATAATTATTTTATATTAGATGAAATAAATGATCACAAAATACTTACATTTAATAACTATTTTTTTCTTAATGTCTGGGTGTAATAAAAAAGATTATTATATTCAAGAGAAAATTAACAATGGTTATAACTATAATCAGTCTTTGTTTCAACAAGATATATTCGAAGAAAAAGAATCAGTTTTATTAGAAATTGAAATAGGATCTATTCCTATATGGTTAAGTGGAAGATTAGTTCAAAATGGCCCTGGAAAATTCAAAGTCGGTTCAGATCAATTAAAACATTGGTTTGATGGATTTGCACTATTACGATCTATTAATTTTGTTGATGGTAAAGCTTATTTTTCTAGTGCTTTTTTAAAAACAGATCAGTATTTAAATAGCATGGATCAGCAAAAGATCAGGTTAGTAGGTTTTGCTGATAATTATGGTGAAGATGAAAAAGTTAAAATATCGCATGATGGTCAAAAAATAGGCACATCTAATGCTAATATTAATATTGAAGAAATTAATAATCATTTCTTTGCCTTAGGTGAAACTCCATTACCTGTAGAGTTTGATCCTATAACTCTAAAAACACAAAGTATATTAGATTATGATGATAAATTAAAAAAATCTTTTAGTCTTGAATCCTCGCATATGAAGAGGGATTATAATGATAATTCCTTATATAATTTTTATATTGATTATGGCCTTATGAGCAATTATGTTATTTACAAAATAACAAATAACTCTTTTAAGCGCGAAGTAATAGCAAAGCAAAAGATAGCCTATCCTAGCTATATGCATGATTTTTCAATTACAGAAAATTATATAATATTAACAGCTTACCCCTTAATCATAAACCCATTAAATCTTTTAAGTAGTAAAAAAACATTTATAGGTTCTCATAAATGGCAGCCAAACCTAGGTACAATTATTTATATTTTTGATAAAAAACTTAAAAAACTTGTTAATAAAATTAAAACTAAGTCTATATTTGCTTTTCACCATATTAATGCATATGAAGATAGCCTGCATAATATTAATTTATATATGAGTGTTGTTGACTCACCAAATATAATTACAGAGCTAGGAGATATTACCAATAAGTACAATGAAATATCTTTAACTCATTTTAAAATTAATCCCAAAAATTCAGAAATTAATATTAGTAAATTATCCAATGAATCATATGAATTACCTACTATTGCTAAACATTTAACTGGTAAAAAAAATAAGTATTTTTATGCTGTTTGGTTTAGTACCCCATCAAGACAAAATAGTTATGGTTTAGCTAAATATAATTTAGAAACTAATAAATCTATACACTGGTTTGAAGAAAATATTTTCATTGGAGAACCTTTATTTATACCATCCCCCACTGCACTGCAAGAAGATGATGGAGTGATAATAACGATTGGTTATGACATACACAAACGTTCAAGCTATTTATTTATTTTTAATGCTCTAAACTTAAATCTTTTAGTTAAAGCAAGATTACCTCAAGCACTTCCTCAAGGTCTACACGGTAAGTTTATAAAATAAAATTATTTAATTATTTTTTTATTTAATTCATATTTCAATATAT
>JAYUJO010000086.1:0-6480 GCA_043765215.1 Rickettsiales bacterium
ACTTTATTACCTTCTTCCTTAAATCTATACTATATGCTTGCATTTCTAACTCTTTACTATCACTCTTTCTATGCTATCTCAAGTTAATTTACTATAGTATATCAGTTTATGGTGAATCTTTAATTGCAGAAAAAGAGCTCGTTTAATTAAAGCTGAAAAATTTAAATAAAACAATAAGAACTAGATAAAACAAGGTGGTCTTTTTCAATAATAGGAAAAAATTGTTTAGTAAATGGCAGCATTTCTCCAGTATCATTATCAAATTTTATATCAATAATATCACCAGCTCCAAAATTAAGAATATCATTAACTATACCAATTTTTTGGCCATTTTCATTTAATATGGGCATATTTATTAAGTCATTATAATAATGCTCATCATTTTTTAATTTTGGAAAATCCTCTTTAAGGCAAAATAGTTTAGTGCCTTTTAAGCTCTCCGAGTGATTTCTATCTGTGCATAAATCAATTCGTGCAATTAAAATTCCTGTTGATTTTTCAGTAATTTTTTTAAGAATCACTTTGTTTTTATTTTTATCTAGGATGTTTAGAGAAAAAATATTGCTAGGAGAATCAGTAAATGAGCGAATTAAAACATCGCCTTTAATACCGTGCGCGCCTGATATAACACCAACTAAAATTAAATTATTATCTTCGTTCATTTCTTGATTGTTTAATTGATAAATTGAAAAAATACTAATATAGTTATTTGTAATTAAATTGGCCTTAAATAAAAATTTGTTCTTTATCTTTAGGCCTTATATAAGCAGAAAAATAAATTAGTTATGAAAAAATTACTTTTAAGCCTAGCCGCATTATTATTTTTAATATTTGTTACTGTATATATATCAATTTCAATAATTGATTACAACAAGATATTTCAGGATTTCGTTATAAGCTCCAATGTGGATATTAACAAACTAAATAAAAGTAAAATAACAACTTCAGATTCATTCATACCAATTATGCAAGTTGATGAAATTTCTATGCCTGGCATCATAGAGCTCAAAGATATAACAATTACTATTTCACCAATTTCAATATTAACTTTTAACCCAAAAATAAGTTCAATAATAGTAAATAAGGCTGCAATATATTTGAATAATGATGATGTTGGTTTTGTAAAACATGATGAATTTATCTCAGAATTAATTGTTAAAAATAGCTTGTCTGTCAAAGCACAAGTTAATGAATTAAAATTTGTTGAGTCAGATAATGATGTACCAATAATCATTAATAATTTTTCTTTTAATGGTGAACTTAATGGCAACGCAGAATTTAAAGGAGTTTTATCATTAATTGGATCAATTAAAGGTTCGTTTAAAAAAACTGATAATAATGTTAATTTTGAATTAATTGCAACAGATGAAAATTATAGTTTTGATTTAAATGAAAATTATCAAAATGGGCTATTATCTTCAGGTAATATTAATATAAAAACCAATAGATTATTTAATAAATTGACTAAATTTATCCCAGAATTAAATGGTTTGGCTAGCTATTTAAACAATGGAGACGAAGTTGAAATTTCTTGTCTTATTGTGCCCGCTAAGGATAATATTGTGCTTGATAAAATCAACATTAATTCAAATTCAATAAACGGTAATGGTATTATTCGATTTAGTAAAAAGTTGCCAAATTTAACGGAGACTAAGTTTATTTTTAGCAAAATTAATCTTATAAATCATTTAAAACATGAGGATATTTATTCTGATAATAATAATTTATATAATAGTAAGCATTTCGATTTGAGCAAGGATACTATTATTGCAGATATTCAAATTGCAGAGTTAATATTAAACAAAGAAAATACTATTAAAGATATAAATTTAAAAATCAAATCTGAAGATAATGCTATAAATATTCAGGATTTATCAGGAAAAATGGGTTTAGATAGTTATTTTAAAGTAAGTGGTAATGTTACTCAAAATAGTTTTCGCAGCTTGTTTAATGGAAAAGTTGATTTGAAGTATCAGGATTTGAATGATGTAGTTTCATTATTTGGTATAGAGAATATCAAATCTGAAAAGCAACTTCCATTTGAGCTTACTTCTAATGTTAAATTTAGTGCAGTTGACTTGTTGCTTCAGAATTTATCAATAAAAACAGATGATAATATTTTAACTGGCAATATCTCGACAAAATTTATTGGTAAATATCCAAGAACTAACGCTAATCTTAAATTCACAAATATTGACGTTGATAAGAAAAACTTCCCGGTTTTTTATCAATCGTCTATTTACATTCAATCTTTATTAGACGGGATTAAAGAGGAAAATTATTTAAACAAATATATTCCTATTAGAAAAATTAATTCAATTAATAATATCGATGTTACTTTTGATCAAATAAATATTAATAATAAATTATATAAAAATTTGAATTTTAATTTAATTATAGCTCCAGGTAATGTGGCAGCAGACCATTTAAATATAAATGATGGAAAAAATTGGATATATGGTAGTTTTGCAGTTGAGGCTCAAGGCGTTAAACCAAATCTAACATTTAAAATTTATGATGGCAGTATTAATGCAGATTATTTATCTGCTCCAGGTTTATTTTTACTTCGTCAAAAAATATTAGACAATATTGATTTAAGTAAAATGAACATTTCAATGCAAGGTAAATTGAAAAATTTATATGATGTTAATCTTGCAATGAATGAAATAAGTTTTGATCTTAAAAATGATAAAAATTTGATAACTATTTCAAAATTTGATGCCAATGTTTTAAGTGGTAAATTAAATTCATCTGGCAGCATTTTACTTGCTCCTTATACAATCAATATGGTTTATGCATTAAATTCTGCTTATATAGAGGATATTTCTAAGCTACTTCCCGAAGGCTTAATTAATAAGGATGGTAAAATTAGTGTTAGTGGGATGTTGTCTACTAATGGTGAAAAAATTGAGGATCAACTATATAATTTATACATTAAAGCTAATGTAATAATGAAAGGAGCTGTTCTTGGTAATATTTCATTAGATGACTTTATAGAAAAAACTAGAGATCCAAAATATGATCTAACAGCATTAAATGATGATTTGAATAAAATGCTTTTAACGGGAAATACTTTAATTACAGATCTTAAAACTGATTTTGAGTTGATAAAGGGCCTAGCCATAATTCAACCAATAATTTTTAAAACCAAATATGCTTCAAGCTCTGGATCAGCTAAAATAAATTTATATAATTTTAATGTTGATGCTAATTCTTCATTTTTGTTTTTAATTGGAAAATTAAGACAAAATCTAGCTTTGGTAGATTATGTTCCAGCTACCATTGATTTAAAAGCTAAAGGAGAATATTTTGCTTTAAAAAAAGAGGCAGAATCTAGTAAATTAATTGATATATTAAAAACTCGTAATTTAAAATAAAAAATTTAAATTGCAATGTTTGTTATTATGTATTAATGTATTTTTTTTAAAACTTAATATTAATAAATATGAAATCGAGCAATATATTTCAAATATTCATAGATCATAAGCAATTTCAAATTTTTATTTTGGGTATATTTAGCGGTACACCTTTATATGTAATATATGGAACTCTTGCTGCTTGGATGAGTAGAAATGATGTGGATATTTCTATAATTACATCTTTTGCAGTTACTCGATCTTTTTATTCATTTAAAGTTTTTTGGTCTCCTTTAGTTGATAATATCCAAATTCCTATTTTGAAAAAATTAGGGAGAAGAAAAAGCTGGATGGCTATTTTAATTGTTATGATAAGCCTGATCATGTTTGCATATAGTCAGCTTGACCCTAAAATATCAATTCTAAATATATTTTGGCTAACTGTTTTATTAGGATTTACCTCAGCAACTTTAGACATTGTTATTGATGCATTTAGAATTGATAATATTGAAAAAGATAGATTATCATTAGCATCAGCAAATGCAGTCTTTGGTTACCGCGTAGGTGGTTTAATTGCTGGAGCTGGAGCTTTATATGTAGCTCATTATTATAGTTGGTCATATGTATTTATGATGATCTCTTCTTTATATTTATTTGGTTTATTTTTTGTTTTTACTTTGAAAGAAGAAAAAATAGAAATTAAACAAGTTAATTTTTTTATTGAAGATTTTTGGAAAAAAATAGTGATAGAGCCTATTCAGGACTTTTTTTCAATAGAAAATAAAAATCATTCTACTTCAGTAAATCTTTTAGATAAAAAATTGAAAAAAATATCAGCTATAGATTATTTAAAAGCATTTTTCTCAAAAAAAAATAAAACTCATTCTACTTCAGTAAATCCTATAAATGATGAATTTATAAAAGTAGCAATTATGAGTCCTTTTAAAGATTTTTTTGCTAAGGAGAAGTCATTATTAATTTTACTAGCTATTATTTTTTATAAATTAGGTGATGCATTCTTAGGTGTTGTCGCTACTCCATTTTATATTCATTTAGGTTTTACTAATATTGAGATTGGTGCTATTGGTAAACTTTACGGTTTTATTGCGATCGTATGTGGGGCATATTTAGGTGGAGTTATCATGTATCGCTATGGTAATGTAAAGGGACTACTTATATGCGGTTTTGCTCAATGCATTACTAATTTATCCTTTATATGGCTTAATCATTGTGGACATGACATTAATGCTTTAATTATAACTATAACGTTTGAAAATATAGCTTCTGGCATGGGTGATGCTGCTTTAGTTGGCTATCTTGGCTATTTATGCAATAAACATTTCTCAGCAACTCAGTATGCATTATTGACTAGTGCAGCTGGATTATTTAGCCACACCATTGTTGGATTTGGTGGTTTAATTGTGAAATTTATTGGTTGGGATTTATATTTCTTGATGACTGTATTATTAGCTATACCTGGATTAATAATGTTATTATCTTTAAATAAAACATTTCATAAGAGTTAGTTTGAAATAAATATTTAAGCTAATCAATAATAAAAATAAAAAAATATAATTACTAATTATTGATTTTGTTAATATTTATATGTTATCATTATCAATAATTAAATTTGAAGAGGAAACTTTTACTGTGCTTAAAAAATATTCTTACTTATTTCTGCTATATCTCTTAACATTTAATGTTACAACATATGCGGCATCTAGTAAAAATGTGGTGCAGCCAAAAGTTCCAATACAAACAAGCCTAATTATTGATGGTGCTACTGGTAAAGTCCTACATGCAAAAAATGCCAAACATAAAATATACCCAGCATCATTAACCAAAGTTATGACTTTATATTTATTGTTTGAATCTTTAGAAGCGGGTAGAATTAACTTAAATCATAAATTTCATGTATCTAAACATGCTACTCAAGCGCTTCCATCAAAATTATATTTAAAGCAAGGTGAAAAAATCTCTGTTAAGGATTCTATTCATGCATTAACTATAAAATCGGCTAATGATGTGGCAAGAGTGGTGGGTGAAAATATTGCTGGTTCTGAAGCTAAATTTGCTAATTTAATGACTTTGAAAGCGCGAAAATTAGGTATGAGTAATACTACTTTTACCAATGCTTCTGGTTGGCATGACCCCAAACAAATGACAACTGCAGTAGATCTTGCTAAATTAACTATGGCTATAAGACGGGACTTTCCTCAATATTATCACTTTTTTGCTCAAACTAGTTTTAATTTTAAAGGAAAAACTATAAATGGTCATAATCGAGTAACTGCTACATATCCTGGAGCTGAAGGTTTAAAGACAGGCTATCATATTCCAGCTGGATGTAACCTTATAACGACTGCTAAAAGGGGTAATAAAATACTAATAGCAGTAGTTACAGGTAGAAAAAGCGCAGCCATAAGAGATAGAAAAATGGTTGAGTTACTAGATAAACATTTCGGTGTTATTCATCCAACCATAAAAAAAGCGACTATTGTTAATAATAAAAATAAAAAAAAGACTATTAATAAGAAAAAACAAAAGTCTATAAAATTGGCTTCAAAGGGATAAAAAATCTATTAATAATTTAAACCATCAAAAAACAAATCTCTTTCAGCATTTCGTCGCTTAATTAGTCCTGGGATTCTGCGCCCTCCTGCATAAATCCATTTAGGGAATTCATCATTACATTCAATAAAATTGCCATAATTAATTTTTTGTCTTAAGGATGATCGTTGTAAGGCGGCTCCACCCACATTAAATGTGAATGAGACCAATGCTGCAAATTGATTATCTGTTAAATGAGAAGTGATGCAGTTCATTACTGATTTTTCAGCTTTAATTAGATCCTTAACTAATAGTTTTTCAGCATATGAAATTGAGATTGTTAAATATTTTTCATGGGGTAATAATTTATGACCAAAGCCAATTGTTGGATGCCCTCCGCTACAAATATAAACTGCAGACCTAAAGCCCTCAAATTGTTTAATTAAATTGATTCCAATTTGGTTGATGATTCTATGCATATATAGTAAATCAAGATGAGATAGCGTAATTAAAAAAGGAAACCAAGGAATCGTATAAAGTATTAAAATATACAATTTGTTGTTTTATCCAACGT
>JAYUJO010000087.1:0-2437 GCA_043765215.1 Rickettsiales bacterium
CAAAAATTGTGGCAAAGAATTGAGGATATAGAAAATAGAATAAATTCAGAATTAGCAAAAGAATATATCGTAGCACTACCAAGAGAATTCACAATTGATCAAAACATAGATTTGCTTAAAGAGTTTACATTAACATCTTTTGTCTCAAGAGGAATGGTAGTAGATGTAAATTATCATGCAGATAATCCAGAAAATCCACATGCACATATGATGTTTCCAATGAGGAGTTTGGAGTTAAATAAGTATGGAGAAGTTGACTTTGGTGACAAGCAAAGAATATGGAAAACATATGCAGTATTAAATGAGATTAAGAGAGAGCAGCAGCAAATAATCAATAAACATTATGCTAAACATGGGTTCGAACATCGCCTTAACTGGGGACCAATTGATGGATTAGAATCTACGTTTCATCATGGTGGCATGAAAAACCTATGGCAGTTAAATCAAGAAATTACTGAGCGCAATGGAAGTAGAATTATTGCAGACCCTAGTTTGGTTATTGATAAATTAGATCATAACAAATCAGTCTTTACTAAAGAAGATATTGAGCGCGAGTTGATCAATGCATTACAAACTAATGTGTTTCATATTAAGAGTGAGAACTATCTTAAACATCAAAAGTCGTTAGACAAATACATTAAAGTAGAAGCAACTAAGATGCTTGGAGTAGTACTGACTTCACCAAAACTAACTATAGTTAATGACTGTGATTTAAAAGGTAGAATGTTATTTGCTAAGACTGCCCAAGTAGAATTAGAGCAAAGATTTAGCGATCATATTACACAACTCAATGGCAATGCTAATCACTCAATAAATATTAAAGATGAAGATATAGCCAGCTTAGGGGGTGGAAGAGAATTTACTAATCAGCAAAAAAATGTGATCAAGAAAACATTAGCAGGAAAAGATATATCCATTATTGAAGGGTGGCCAGGAGCTGGTAAGACTACAATTAGTAAAGAGATTGTGCGTCATTACCAAGAGCGTGGATATAAAGTAATAGCTATAGCTCCAACTAATAAAGCAGTGCAGGAGTTGAGCGATAAATTAGGCGTAGATGGTTATACAGCGTGTGCTCTTCGAATGAAATGGCAAAAAGAGCGAGGTTATAAGTCTGGAATAGGTTTGGCTGTAGATTACTACAAACAAGAAGCTTATAAGGAAGATATTGACAAAGGAGGTGGTAATAATATTAAGAATCATGTTGAGGAACATCAGCATCATCATGATGGCAGTGATGAGGAAAATGTTAGTACTAAAATAGATGATAAGACAATATTGATCATGGATGAGATTTCAATGATTGATCTGCCAACATTTGATTATTTTAGTTCCAGAGTATTAAGTGGTGGTGGCAAGTTAATAGGCCTTGGTGATAATAATCAGAATCAAGCTATTGGAATGAAAGGAGCTGCATCTAAGGCGATAGAAATAGCGGGATCTAATTTACTTACAGAAGTAAATAGACATATAAATAGTGACGAAGAGATAAAAGATCTACATAAGGAAGCAACATCAGCAATGAGTCAATATCAAGTATCTAAGGCATTATCAATATATGAGCAGCTTGGAACTCTGCATATATTGGGTGATGAATATTTAAAAGAAAAAGAAATAGCAAAACATTATTTAGATAAGTTATTTAAAATATCTAAGGATCAGAAGGTACCAGTTATACAGAATTATGCAAATATAGTGATGGCTGCTTATACTAATGCTGAAATAGATAACTTAAATAAAATGGTGAGAAGTGCCTTGAAAAAAGAAGGTGTATTGATTGGCGATGGAGCCAAGTTTGCATCTGGTAGTAAAGGCGTGATGGTTGAGTTATGCAAAGGTGATCGAATAATATTTAAGAGTAACAAAAGAGAACAAGATGGATATGGCGGAGTATTAAATAACGAAATGGCCACTATATGTGAGATTCTGGAGTCATCTAATAATGGAGTAGGAGAGTTTGTAGCTGAAGTACAAAGAGATGGAGGTAATAAGCGAGTATTAATTAGAGCTGGGGAGGAGGATTACCCAGTAAGTTTTAGACATGGTTATGCTATAACTAATTACGCAGTTCAAGGGTCTAGTATTGATAATGTATTATTCTCTGTTGATAAGCATAGTGGATATGAGGTGATGAATGTAGGGCTTACCCGCCATAAAGCAGAATGTCATATATTTGCGGCTCAAGATACTTTAGAGAATGAGGTGTATTTAACAAAGGATCTAGATGTAGCAAGGGCTAAGGCGGAATATGAAGCTAAAGCTTATAAGACTAATAGTGAAACAGGAGAAAAAGAGGATGTAGATATATGGCGTATTGGTTTAGATATGCTAGCGAGCAAAAGGAGTAATTTAAACTTAGCTATTGATTATGCTTATACAGATGGCAAGAGAAGTCTTGATGAGAGTAATCCAGCATATAGAGAGTTAAACCAAAATA
>JAYUJO010000088.1:0-2428 GCA_043765215.1 Rickettsiales bacterium
TAGGTTTAAACTTGCATCCTATCATCAATTAAAAGTTTCTTCTATCTATTTATTCTCTCTCTTCATTCCTTTCTCTTATATCGAACTCAGGTTTTTATAGATATTTTTCTTAATTATCTTTCGATGAGCTTCTATTTCATTAAAATCAACTTTTTTATCATCTAATTCAAATATTTTTAAAGTTTTAAAAAATTTATCTTTATCTGGCGACGTTTTAAGAGTGTTATATAAAACAATTATATCTTGAAACTGAATTGATTGATCTAATGGTATAAATTTATGAATAATCTCTAACAAATCTAAACGTTGATATTTACCTATACCATATAAAAATGTAAAAAAATCCAGTTTAATCAAATCTATTAATTGCAAAAATTTAGAATCATCATTAATTTTTGTTATGAAAACTTCATCCTGCGTAGGAGGCATCGTTAATGATTGAGGTTTAGTTGAAGAAACTTTCTTATTCTTTTTTTTTCTTGCCACAATAATAATTATGTATTAATTTATTTTAATACTTGTAGCTAAATACTTACAAATTGTCAATAGCAATTAATTTTATTATTTGATAAATAGTTTTTAAATATTATTATATAGAAAAATTAATATCACTAGAATAATTAGGAAAGATTTTTAATTTCACTTTATCCCATTCATCTTTAAGTACACTATAATACACCGTATCACGGCGTCTTTCATCTGGCATAAGAGTATGGCTCCTTAACGTTCCTTCCTCAGTTGCGCCAATTTTAATAAGCGCGGCTCTAGCCCTAACATTTAGTAAATCTGTTTTAAATTCTACTCTTTCTATATTTAAGTAATCAAATGCAAAATTTAACAAACAAAACTTTATATTTTTATTAATGCCATTACCTTGAGATGATGATTCAAGGAAACTCCAACCTATTTCTATTCTATTATCTTTTATTGAATAATTTCCAAAAGCAGTTGATCCAACGATCT
Source organism: Rickettsiales bacterium (assembly GCA_043765215.1). GTDB lineage: Bacteria > Pseudomonadota > Alphaproteobacteria > Rickettsiales > Rickettsiaceae > Megaera_A. The sequence continues at coordinate 964 of JAYUJO010000088.1, forward strand.
CTCCTGTTTTTTGATCCTCAATAACAAAATGGAATCGTAAACTGGAGTTTTTTTGTTCTACGGCATCGTCAATGAAATTGTTCATATCTTGTTCTTGACACATTTTGACAGCAAAATATTTCCAAATAGTGAGATCTGCAGGAAATTTGGCAAATGTTGATTTATCCTCCATTTCTAATGGTCTTAATCTAACTATATCATTACTTAGAACAATATAATGCTTAAAAAAGCTAGTATTATTTTTAGCTAAAGTTAACTTAAATTCATCGTTAGATATATTCATTAATTGTTGTTGGAAGAAATTTTAATTTAAATATGTGAGTTTTTTTTATTCATAAGATAATTTTACTAAACCAACGCCCATTGACCCTTTTATCTCATAATTATAATTTTTATCTGAAAAATTGACGGCAGAATCAACTTTTATCATGAAATTATTCTTCGGCATTGATTTTACAATCGTATCTTTAGGAAAAATACAATCAAGCTCAGCGCTACCGTAATTAATATTTAATATTTGAATATCAGATGATCTTGCTGGATTATATTTAATTGATCCAGTTCCCATATTCAAATCGATATTACCAGCAGTATTAAATATTCCAACTTTTACTGCACCTAAATTTAATTGTAGTTTTGATTCTAGATCATGCACATTAATTGTGCCAGCCCCAAGATTTGTGATTACCTCAACATTTTGAGGTAAATATATTTTATAATCGCATTTGCAGCCATGTTCTTTTTTGTTATTCACGATACATAACTGACTGTCAATAACATCAATTTTTATCACGCATTCTTTGAAATGAGGAGTATATAAAATTTTAGCAAAATTCTCATTATGAGCATTAATTTCTACATTACCTTCATCAATATCAAAAGTTGCAAAGTTAATATTTACAGGAAATAATTTTTGAAAATTTTGGCTCTCAATCTCTTGCTCTGATGAAATATCTTGAGCTAAACAATTATTAACACTAACTATTAAATACAAACCAATTAAAATTTTCGCATACATATAGATTAAATCTTTTGTTATTATATAAATTATTATAAACTTACTAAAGCTTTTGCAAAATCTTGATAATCGAATTCTTTCAAATCATCCACCCCTTCCCCTATTCCAATAAAATTAACTGGTAAGTTAAATTTTTGCACTATTCCAACAACAGCTCCTGCTTTTGCCGTACCATCTGATTTAGTTATGATTAAATACTCCTAGTATCAATTATTAAGTAATTTGATCATAAAATTTGCCTTTTCCAATAAAAAATTATTAGAACTAAAAATTCTTGCTTCAGATGAGTTGCAATCTGCATTTAATTTAAAAAGTATATATGTTTCGTGCCAACCAATTACTGCTTCTTTAAAATTTTTATCATATTTTATATATGCATCTACTGAATTAAAATTATTAATTTTGTATAACCTAAATTCTTCAACAATCTGTACAATATTTTGTTAA
>JAYUJO010000089.1:0-6450 GCA_043765215.1 Rickettsiales bacterium
TATTGTTAATCTGATCTAAATGACGCTCTATGATATCAGCATGATACTTGGTGCACTGATCATTTAACGACTTGACCACTGCTTGCGGAGTTACATTAACTTTGTAACTATGCAATATTTGATGCTCGGTTTTAATATTATTATCAACTAAATATGTAGCAGCTTTATTTATCTCCTCCATCATGCTCTCATGCTCCTTAGTAGTTACATGATTTAATTGCGTTTTCTCTTTTGGATCTTGCTGCTTTATGTAATCCTGATGTTGTACGTTTAATAAATGAGTATATTCATCTATATTTTTTGACTCTAATTTTGCTTTAGCTAAATCAACTTGCTGAATATTCTTTTGCTTTAACTGACTCCACCATTTCTCACTATTAATGATGTTATAGAACTCCTCACCTCCTGCTCCTTCATCATAGCTTCTAGTACTACCTAATTTAGTGGCTATTTGACTTGCTGTTTGTCTTATATGATCTATGTGAGTTTGCGGTAATTGCTGACCTTTCTTAATATCTAATTGAGCACAATGCATAATCACCGCCTCTCTAGTTAATTCATGCTCATATTTCTTCTCTTTCGTCATATTCTGATCAAGATTTAATCTATCATCATGGAAGTTGTTTTTAAGTTCATCGTACTGATACTGTAATTCAGCTATTGCCTGTTTTATATTTATAATAGGTGTTACTTCTGTTTTGCCGTTAACTCCAATCGATGCTAATGTAGTTTTATACATTTTTTTTGAATGGACATCATCAACACCTATCTTTCCCATTTTTTCCATATAATCCATTTTACCCACCACTTCATGCCACGCATCAATACCTGTTTTAGTCGATGTATTTTCAATCATTTGCTGATGCTGATCAATATTAACTTCAGTAGTTTTTTTCTCCAAAAGGATGTTTCGTACTTTTGGGATATTTAAATGCTCTGGCATCTTATCAGCTAAATCCCATTTATTTGGTAATGCCAACTTAGCTGTATCTACTACACCAACTAATCCAACGTGACCATTGGCTCTATCAATATATTTTTTAATGTTATCTGCTGAATTTATTCCCTCCTTATCATTATCTGGCCATATCACTACTTCTCTTCCTTTTAAATGTTGCCAGTTAACTTTAGATACCCCGTGAACCCCGCCCATCCAACTAATTACGCTATATTCTGGTAGTAATCTTTGCGCTTCATTTGCTGACTTTTCTCCTTCTACTATCAATACTGGCTTGATTCGTACGTTTACGTTTACTTGGTCATCTGGATTTTTCTTATCTTTTGTAATCTCAAACTTTTCTGAATGTTTTAACTTCTCTGCCCCATATATTGCCTTATAATGTAATCCCCTATCATTATCAGTAAAACCCTTTGAGCGCCAAGCATATTTATTCTTAGACTCGTTATAACAATAAGATATTGGGGGTACTCGCTTACCCTTACCCTTCTTTTCTTCTATCCTTACTGTATAACCTAACAGTTCATTATTTATATTACGATATGGATATATAGCAGTTAGATTCTGATCTTCAAGCATGAACTTTAAATCTTTATAAGCTTTGAACTCCTCAGCCCCACTCGGCACTTTATCTAATACACGCCATTCATCAAGCGTCTCTTTTCTTAATGCATCTAGCCTCTCTTGTTCTTTAATATCTATGGCGGGTATTTTATTATCTCTCACTCTTACCCTATCTTTGCTGCATGCCTTAATCCCAGCGCACTCAGCTACTATTTCTAACGCTTCATACTTACTACAAGATGTAGACTTTTCTACAAAACTATATATATTACCACCGCTATTAGTACTAAGTCTATGCCACAAGCCTGTATTCAAATTCATTCCCAAGCTTCCGCGCGAGATATTACGGCCTCTCTTAATAATAGAATCATCTTGTTTAATACCATTAACGTATGTTCTAAATATTTCTTCACAAATACTGCTATTTAGTGCAGCATTTACTTCCTTATAAGTAAGACGATATTTATTATCAGATGCAGCATATCCATTTTTATATCTATTATTAATGCGTCCCTTTGATGGCGCATCAATTTGTTTTGAATCCTTGGATGGTACATCCTTAGTTTTTAATTCATGAGTAGTAATTATCTCTTTATTATTAATGTTATCTGCAGATTTATGCTCAATATCAGCTTTGTTTATTGGCTTTTTATCTACAACAACTTCATCAATATGTGTAAGGCTGATATCATGATCTCTATTTACGGAAGCTGTATTTATTACCGATTTCTCTATAATATTATCATGGATAAGCTTAACCTCATTCGTATTTGCTGCTACTGGCGCCTCTGCTTGTACCTCTATTTGCTTTTGTGATTTATCTCCTCGATTATAACTCTGGCTGTAAGTGCTTCTCTTAATAGCTAGCTTTTCCTCAAACTCTTGCTCAGACATATTAGCTTCATTGCTATTCGTTTTATTACTTGTTATATGCACCCCATCCTCTCCTTGATCAAGTGCATTTTCTATGTCATATGAATTAGTTTCTAAACCCATCTCATTCATCTTCTCTTGCCAACTATTACATAAGTCAACTACAACATCTTCTCTAAACAATTTGTTGATATTCTTGCTATATTCAGTATCACATATCTCTCCAGCCTTAATTGCATTATTTTGTGCCGATTTAAGTGACTGCATTAAACGCCTCTCATCACTATTGGCTAAACAATCTCTTAGGTCAGTTATTTCTTTATCTATTCCAGTTAATACCTCCTTATATTCATCCTTTTGATATCTATCCCTGACATCTATCATCTCTTGGCCATATTTCCCTTCCGCATAAGTTGTCACCATCTGACCAAATAAACCCATTTGTTGCTCAAATTCTTTTTGATCAGAATTCTTAAATATTTTAGCCATTAAGCCATGATTTTTTAGCTTTCCCAAAGATTTTGGTGATTCGATCAAATCATTAATAAATCGTTCCTTATCTTCAGCTTTATCTAACATTGAGCTAAAGCGATTAATTACCACAAGTCGGTCAGTTTCATATACACTGCTTATATATTTTTTGAATGACCCAAATTGAAACGCATCATATTCTTGTATTTTATCTAAATCGAATCTTGATTGCTTTAAGCCTTTAGTTCTCTTAATATCTAACTCTTTTAATTTATCAATACCTGCATTTTGTCTAAAGTTTAACTCTACATAATTACTGCGTACCTCACTAGCCTCATTCTCACTTAAATCTATATATTGAGCCTTCTTTGCAAGCTCCATAATATTTTTATAATGTGCATCATTATATACACTATTATCCCTTATATTTACAAAATAGTTCCTCTCACCAGTTATCCTAGAATTTCGTAGCAATGTCTGATAATTACAGCCAACCTGACTCATTATCTTAATCATACTTTTATCATTATCTAGTGTATTTAAATGTTCATCTTGATGAGTGTCTAAATGGCTATCAGTAGATTGATTTACTTTGTCATCATTACCATTTTTATCCAATCCCAGCTTATCTTGAATCTCTTTATCGTAAATATTTATGATTGCCCGAGCACAATTACTCTTATTATCGGCTATCTCATCTAACTGCTTTTTAGTTATCTTCTTCATGCTATAATCTTTATAGGCTTTTTGAGCTAAAGCTCTAGCCGCTAAAAAGTCTCTCATCTTAGCTAAATTACCATCTAGATCCTTATGCGATTCTATACTCTGAGCTCCAACCTCACGCCACATATCCATTACTATATTACCTTCATGCTTAATACTAGATTCTATATCCGTAATTGCTTCTATATGTTTTTGTAGCATATCTTTATCCTCAAGATCTAAATAACTATGTAAAACTAAATTTTTATCTAACTCTCCTAAATCAGACCAACGTAACTTTTGATATTTCCCATTTTTAAGCATACCTTTTTTGAGCATATCTATATGAGACTGGGCACTCACATGTTCTTCTACATCTTTATTTAATTTACCATGTGTAAAAGCGCTTTTCGTATTTTGGTGTTCTGTACTTTCTTCAATATACTGGCCTTCATCATCAGACTCTTGATTATTATACTTATTTGGTGCCTGCATCACATCGCGTGCATCAAAATCTATTTCCCCAGCTTGAACGTGGAAATTCTCTAAAGCAAATAACTCAAAAGCATTATATGATCCATTATTATCATCTTCTCTGCCATAAGTTATAAATCTATTCTTTAAGCTCTGTAAGTTACCTCTTATCGGACTATTTACCTTGTTCTCATACTCATAAACAGTCATTAAATGACTATCTAATTTCTCATATAGATTATTAATATTTGCTTTTATAGCTGTAATATTTTGGTTTAATTCTCTATAGGTTGGATTATTCTCATCTAGACTTTGCTTGCCATCTGTATATGCGTAATCAATAGCTAAGTTTAAATTACTTCTCTTGCTCGCTAGCATATTTAACCCAATGCGCCATATATCTATTTCCTCATTATCTCTATTACTACTATTAGCTTTATACGCTATAGCTTTATACTCAGCCCTTGCTCTTGTCACATCCATATCTTTTGTTAAATAAACCTCATTCTCTAAAGTATCTTGAGCTGCAAATATATATAATTCTTTTATGTGGCGGGTCAGACCCACAATAAATGATTCAAAACCACTATTCTTATCAACTGAGAATAATACACTGAGGATATCAGATCCTTGTACTGCATAATTGGTAATAGCATAACCATGTCTAAATCTTACTGGGTAATCTTTCTCTCCAGTTCTAATTAATACTCGCTTATTACCTCCATCTCTTTGTATCTCAGCTACGAACTCTCCTACTCCATTATTGGATGACTCCAAAATCTCACATATAGTTGCCATTTCATTATTTAATACCCCGCCATAACCATCTTTCTCTCTTTGATTACTTTTAAATATTATTCGATCACCTTTGCATAATTCTACCATCTCGCTCTTACCACTGGATCCACCAGAAATAAATTTTGTTCCATCACCAATTAATACACCCTCTTTTTTTAAGGTATTCCTCACCATTTTATTTAAATTATCTATTTCAGCATTAGTATAGGCAGCCATCACAACATTTGAATAGCTTTTTGTAACTGATATATCTTTATCCTTGGATATCTCAAATAATTTCGCCAAATAATGTTTTGCTATTTCTTTCTCTTTTAAATCTTCATCACCTAATATATGCAAAGCACCAAGCTGCTCATATATCGATAATGCCTTAGATACTTGATATTGACTCATTGCTGATGTTGCTTCCTTATGTAAATCTCTTATCTTTTCATCGCTATTTTTATGTCTATTTATCTCCGTCAGCAAATTAGATCCCGCTATTTCTATTGCCTTAGATGCAGCTCCCTTCGTGCCAATAGCTTGATTCTGATTATTATCACCAAGACCTATTAACTTGCCACCTCCTTTTAATACCTTAGAGCTAAAATAATCAAATGTTGGTAAGTCAATCATTGAAATCTCATCCATGATCAACACCGTCTTATTATCTATCGTAGTATCAACATTATTATCATCTTTACCATAATGGCGTTGAACAATATCTTTTACATTACTCTCATCTTCCTTGTAAGCGGCCTGTTTATAATAATCCATAGCTAAACCAATGCCAGACTCATAACCTCTCTCTTTTTGCCATTTCATTCGAAGCGCGCAGGCTGTATAACCATCTATGCCTAATTTATTACTCAGCTCCTGTACCGCTTTATTAGTTGGAGCTATAGCTAATACTTTATATCCACGCTCCTGATAATGACGTACAATCTCTTTACTAATTGTAGTCTTACCAGCTCCTGGCCACCCCTCTATAATGGATATATCTTTTCCTAATAACGTCTTCTTAATCACGTTTTTTTGCTGATCAGTAAACTCTCTTCCGCCACCTAAAGTAGCTATATCTTGATCTTTAATATTGATTACATGATTAGCATTGTCGTGCAGTTGTGTAATATGATCGCTAAATCTATGCTCTAATTCTACTTGCGAAGTTTTGGCAAATAACATTCTACCTTTTAAATCGCAGTCATTAACTATAGTTAGTTTTGGTGAAGTCAGTACTACTCCTAACATCTTAATTGCTTCTACTTTAATATATTTATCTAATGACTTTTGATGTTTAAGATAATTCTCATTCTTAATATGAAATACATTAGTTTGTAATGCATTGACCAACTCACGCTCTATATCTTCCTTCGTAAATACCGACTTATTATGATCTAATTTATCAATAACTAAACTAGGATCTGCGATAATTCTACTTCCATTACGCTCAGCGATTTCTTGGTTTCTCTTCCATAAGTTTTTCATGCCACCATGATGAAATGTAGATTCTAATCCATCAACTGGACCCCAGTGTCATTCATCAGTCATAGTGGTCCAGTTAAGTGGAACTAAAATCAGTCATACTGAGCCACCCAATCGTCAGTTAAAAAGCCACATAATTAGTATCA
>JAYUJO010000090.1:0-2401 GCA_043765215.1 Rickettsiales bacterium
TCTAAGCTTTTTAAAATAGGAAGTTTATTATTTTTCCAATATTTATTATCAATTAGTTCATCTTCAAGGTCTTTATAGCTTAAACTATCTCTAATTGTAACTCCTCCATTAGCTATATTTTTTTTAATATAGTAGTACAATATAAATTCATATCGATCTAAATTTATAGTTTTAATTTTCTTGTTACTGCCATGTGATTTTACCTTTAATATTATATATCGCTTTAATGATGATGAAATGAAGTTCATAGGAATGTCATCAAACCTATAATTACTTAATGATCGGTCATTTTGAAAATGAGCTTGCAAAAATAAGATTGCTTTATTTAAATCATTAAATTTAGTCTGAAAATTCAAAGCTTTGAAAATTAGCCGAATATTTTGTTTTATAGCATGAGAGTGCTTGCTATAATATTTCCACCTGTAATAATCTGGAGTAAGATGAGGGGTTTTTATTTTTTGAATAAACTTTTGAAATTCTTTTTTTGGAACTATGTTGTATGATCTCCCACGAATTTCATTATCTGCTATTTTTTTATTAGTGTGAAGCGACAAAATATTTGCTGCCAAAATACGATTATTTTTATCTAATAATTGAGCTTGATAAATTTCTTCTTTCTGATAAATATCAGCATCTTCAATATAACCATTAACTTTATGAATTAAGCTAGCTATAAGATGATCATTGATTTTCAAAAATCTCTGATGTATGTAACATAGCAAATATAATCTCGCAAGATTTGCTTGTTTTAAGTTTTTTAAACCATATATAGTATATTGCTCCGCTAATTCTGCATAATATAGTATATTTTGATTTGCAATACCTAATTGCTCAATAATCTTAATAGCACTTTGATATATAGCAGATAGTAATTTGTGTTTTTCAACACTTATTCTAATTTCACTTGTAGTAAAATCCTTTTGATCTTTTTTTATAAAAGTAAGTTGATAAAACAAATCATCTTTGTTCAATAAATTATTTAAAGATAGACGTAGTTGAGAATTTATTAAGGTGTATAATTTATTATTAATTCTAATTTTTTCATTATTACATATTTTAGATATCATATTTTGTATTTTTGGATATGAAGGTCGTAATACTTGATGTTGGTAACAGTAATTAATAATTGCATCAAATAAATATTTGGGTAAAGCGCTTTGCTTGATTAAAGTTTTTAGATGTTTTAATAATTTATTTTCAAACTGGTTGGAGTAGGAGTTAATTGTATATTTATTAAGTATAGCATTACGATTTGAATAATGTGTACGGTTGCTTACTTTGCCAAATAGAAATTTATGCTGTGAAAAATAAGTATTAATAATAAAATCAATATCTTCTTTAACTTCTAAAAATGTAAAAGTAAAAAAATACTGAGAAATACGAAAATAACCTAATTGTAGAATATAATTAATTTTGGCTTCTATACTATTTAATATATTCAAATAATTATCATCGTATTCATCTAATTCAAAAACAAAATTATACTCTTCTTCCAAAACTTTTGGAATTTTATATAGTTTATTAAAATCATCATTTGATAAAATTCTAAGTCTTGTCATAATTTAAATCACCAAAAACACATGTTTTTGATATCCCAAAACTAACTTGCAGTTTTTAGATAAAAATACTAAAAAAACCTGCCCCAAAACTAATACCAATTGACATATCAAAAAATACCTTATAATTTAAGTTTTTGAAACAAAATTATTCATCAATAGTGTATAAATGAAATTTGGTTATGCAAGAGTTTCTAAAAATGAACAAAGTTTAGATATTCAACTGAAAAAATTAACAGATGCTGGTTGTGATGAGATTTTCCAAGAAAAAATCTCTGGAGCTAAGGATGATAGAACCCAATTAAATTGTTTACTTAATAAATTAAGATCTGGAGATATAGTGTATGTAGTGAGACTAGATCGTTTAGGAAGAAGAATGACAAAATTAGTGGAATTAATTAATGATTTTAAATCACAAAATATAGAATTTGTTTCATTAGAAAATAATATAGATACTACGAATCCATTAGGTATGCTGCTCTTTACTATGTGTGCAGCATTTGCTGAAATGGAACGGATATTAATTACTGAAAGAGTCAAAGCTGGATTAATTGCTGCTCATAAAAAAGGAAGAAGAGGTGGAAGGCCTAAATCTCTTACAGCTGAGAAACTAAAAAAACTAAAATCTCTTATAAAATCGAATGACTTTTCAGTAACTGAAATGTGTGCTATGACAGAAATTACTCGCTCAGTATATTATCGTTCAATCAACGACAAACAATTAAAATAATGCATAATAAAACCTCAGTACAAAATATGAAAACTTAAAAAGTTAAAAACCCTTAGATCAATAGGGATTCAAGGGTTTAGGTATATCGCTCATTGAAAAAAATAAATCCTTGCAC
>JAYUJO010000091.1:0-2380 GCA_043765215.1 Rickettsiales bacterium
GAGAAATTAATAAGTGAATATGGAAGAAGGCAAATAAAATGCGATGATTTTTGTAAAATCAATAAAGTAAGCCGATCCAGTATATATAAATGGCGTAAATATTTTAATGATGAAAATCTGTTGGGGTTAGGGAGGCAAAAGAGCCAGAATCACTTAGAGAAGCCTCGTAATCAGAAGGAAAATAGCTTTACCACATTAAGAATAGAATCTGAAGTTGGCAATAAAACAGAAGCATTTTGCAATAAGCAAGAGGAATCATTGGGAAAATATAAGGAGCAAATAAATAAAAGCCAGGTTGGTAAAATAACATCGCCAATCAGAATCAGCAAAAATTGTGGTTTGACAATAGAATTTGCATCTGTTTGCAGTGATATAGAGTTAAATAAAATTATTGAGGTGATGAATGTTACCAAATAATAGTAAGATGCTGCTATATAATAAATCGGTTGATATGCGTAAATCAATAGATGGATTGGCAATCATAGTCTGCGATGCCTTAAGGATGAATCCGAGTGATGGCAGTCTTTATATATTTTACAACAAAAAATATGATAAGCTAAAAATGTTATTTTGGGATAGGAATGGGTTTAATCTGTTATATAAGCGCCTAGAAAAAGAGAGATTTAAAATACCAAAATTAATAACATCAAAAGTAATAAGCTATGAGCAAATGCGATGGTTGTTTGATGGTCTGGATATCAATGAAGTAAAGGGATTTAAGGCGCTAAAATACAATGTATTTTTTTAGAAAAAAGGTAAGAAAAAGCTATGTATCATAAGGGTAATATGTTATAATTAAACCATAGGTTTATTAGTAAATAATATAAAAGAAAAAGAAGTGCAAGCTAGTAATTTAGAGATAGAAAGTAAGGAACTAAATGAGAAGTTGAAGGCACTAATATATGAAAATACTAAGCTAAAAGAAACTAACCAAATATTGGGAGCAGATAATAAAACTCTATCAATAAATAATCAGGTTTTATCGTTAGATAACAAAGATTTGTTAGTAAATAATCAACTCTTATCCGTAGATAATCAAAATCTATCAATTAATCAGCAACTATTACATAAGAAAGCTGAATGGTTGGAAGCGGAGCTTGCAATAGCAAAGCATAACCAGAGTTTATTGAGATCTGCACTATATGGCAAAAAATCTGAGAAGTATAAGGAAAGCTATAATGACCAGATGAGCTTTATGTTTAATGAAGCTGAGGAATATGCGCAAGCTTTGGATGAAGATGTTGATGAGGCAGTTGTAGAAGCTAAGGATAAAAAGGTGAAGTCAAAAGCTGGACGCAGGAAACTGCCAGCCCATTTGCCACGCGAAGAGATAATCCATGAGCTAAAAGGTAAAGAATTAAAATGTGATTGCGGTGGAGAATTGATAAAAATTGGATCTGAGCAATCAGAGCAGTTAGATGTGGTGCCAGCTAAGGTAATAGTAAGAAAGCATATAAGATATAAATATGCGTGTAAAACTTGCGAGGAATGTGTAAAGAGAGCAAATGCAGCATTTAGCCCGTTGAAACAATCGATAGCAACGTCAAACTTATTAGCCTTATTATCTGTACAGAAATATGAAGATCATTTACCATTATACCGTCAAGAAAAAATATGGCAGAGGATGGGCATTAGCCTGAGTCGGGCAACAATGTCCAACTGGATACTTGCCTGCGGGTTAAAGCTAAAGCCGCTAATAGAAATATTAAAGGAAGAGATCAACAAAGCAGATTATGTATGCAGTGATGAAACTACGGTGAATGTGTTGTCAAACGATAAGAGCACCAATTATATGTGGCTACATATGAGTGGAGTTAGAGAAAACAGAGCTGTAGTATATGAATACCATAAATCCCGATCTGGGGAAGTGGCAAGTAATTTTTTATCTAGATTTAAGGGCTATCATCAATGCGATGGCTATAGCGGATATAGTAATTTACATAATAAGGATGAAGTTACAGGAGTTGGCTGTATGGCGCATGCTAGACGTAATTTTATGGATATATATAAAATTGTCAAGAAGCCTGGGATAACAACAACAATATTGAATATAATAAGAAAATTATATGAAATAGAGAGTGAAATTAAGGACTTGAGCTTTGATGAGATAAGACAAAAAAGGCAGGAAAAAGCCAAGCCAATAATGGATGATTTGAAGAAGAGATTATTAGAATATCAAGATATGGCGCCGCCAAAGAGTGTGTTGGGTAGGGCAATAAATTATATGATAAATCAGTGGGATAAATTAGCGGCCTATTTAGAAAACGGCAAAGTGCGAATAGATAATAATGATTGTGAGCGAGGAATAAAGCCCTTCGTGATCGGCCGCAAGAACTGGATGTTTAGTAATTCTGAAAAAGGAGCGCAAGCGAGTAGTGTT
>JAYUJO010000092.1:0-6337 GCA_043765215.1 Rickettsiales bacterium
ACCTTGAATTAGGAAAAATTTTCCAGTACCAAAATTTGTTAATGCTTTAATCAATTCAGATGTCTTAGGTTGGCTCATGCTTATTGAGTCAACAAAATGCAACGATCCTTCAGATAATTTAGCAGATAAAGCATGTCTAAGACCAAGTCTTCCCACTTTTTTCTGTAATTGAGTTTCATGCGATCTCACTTGAGGTCCATGCGCGACACCACCACCACGGCGTTGAATGCCTCGTAAGTTACCTTGTCTTGCATTACCAGTACCTTTTTGTTTAAAAGGTTTTTTATTGGAACCAGAAACTTCACCAACTGTTTTTACTGAGTGAGTACCGCTTCTGCTTTTTGCACGCTGCCAATCAATAACTCTTTTAACAATGTCTTCTCTTGCCTCTAGCCCAAAAATATATTCTGTTAGCGAAACTTCACCAACAATTTTATTTTCAAAACTTACTAAATTAGCTTTCATATTTTTTTACCTAATTTCACCTAAAATCCAATATCTTAAGCAATTATTGCTTTTTTCACAGCATCTTTAATAAATACATACTTACCTTTAGAACCAGGAACATTTCCTGAAACTATTATAATGCCCTTTTCATCATCTGTTTCTACAATCTTAAGGTTCTGAATTGTTACATTCTCATCGCCCATATGACCAGCCATTTTCTTACCCTTGAAAACTTTTCCTGGATCTTGACATTGACCAGTTGAACCATGAGAACGGTGAGATACAGATACACCATGCGATGCTTCCAGACCACGGAAATTATGTCTTTTCATTACACCCGCAAATCCTTTACCGATTGATCTACCTGTTATATCAATATATTGCCCTATTGTAAAATGGCTCGCTTTAATTTCAGAACCAACTTCAAGCATATTATCTTCAGTTACTCTAAATTCTTTAAGCAAAGCTCTTGGCTCTACATTCGCATTAGCAAATACTTGTCTCAAAGGCTTTGTAACTTTAGAAGCTTTTCTTAAAGTTGAAGCAACAACTACTGCATTATAACCATCTCTAGCTGCTGTTTTTTGACCAATAACCTGGCAATCTTCTAATTTTAGAAATGTTAATGTTATTCTTTGACCCTGCTCTGTAAACATTGAGCTCATGCCCAATTTTTTTGCAATTAAACCTATTCTCATTTTAAGCACCCACCAATTTTATTTCTACATCTACGCCGGCTGGTAAATCAACTTTTCTTAAAGCTTCAACAGTTTGCGGAGTAGGATAGTTGATAATAACCAATCTTTTTTGCGTTCTGATTTCGAACTGCTCTCTTGATTTTTTATGAACGTGAGGACCTCTAATAACAGTGAATCTTTCAATGTGTCTTGGAAGAGGAATTGGACCACTTACATCTGCACCAGTACGTTTAACTGCACTAACAATTTCACCCGTTGCATGCTCAAGTGAGCGATGATCGTAACCTTTTAATTTTATTTTTATTCTTTGATTATTCATTATTAACCTTATATTTAAAACAGCCTAGGCAAAAACTTAAAAATTTACCAACTTAATTATTGTAGGTTCTAAGTAATTTTACTTAGAACCTACAATAATTATTTATTTTAGAATTTTTGATACAACACCTGCACCAACTGTTCTACCACCTTCACGGATAGCAAAACGCAGACCTTCATCCATAGCAACAGGTGAAATCATTTTTACAACAATTTTTGTATTATCACCTGGCATCACCATTTCCTTACCTTCTGGTAACTCAATCTCACCAGTAACGTCTGTTGTTCTGAAATAGAACTGTGGACGATAATTTTTAAAGAATGGAGTATGGCGACCACCCTCATCTTTGCTTAATACATATATTTCAGCTTCAAATTCTGTATGTGGAGTAATTGTTCCTGGTTTAGCCAATACTTGACCTCTAAGAACATCTTCTCTCTTAGTCCCACGAAGAAGAATACCAACGTTATCTCCAGCTTGACCAGAATCTAGAAGTTTTCTGAACATTTCAACACCAGTACATGTTGTTTTTACAGTATCTTTAATACCAACAATTTCAATTTCTTCACCAACTTTAACAACACCCTGCTCGATTCTTCCTGTCACAACAGTACCACGACCAGAAATCGAGAATACATCTTCAACAGGCATCAAGAATGGTTTATCAAGCTCACGCTCAGGTTGTGGAATATACGAATCCACAGCAGCCATTAATTCTTTAATACAAGTATCATCAACGCCATTTAAAACATTAAGAGCTGAACCCTTGATGAAAGGAATTTCATCACCAGGAAAATCATATACTGATAAAAGTTCTCTAACTTCCATTTCAACTAATTCTAAAAGCTCTGGATCATCAACTTGATCAACTTTATTTAAGAACACTACAAGTGATGGAACACCAACCTGACGAGCAAGAAGAATATGCTCTCTTGTTTGTGGCATTGGACCATCAGCAGCAGACACAACTAGAATTGCTCCATCCATTTGGGCAGCGCCAGTGATCATGTTTTTCACATAGTCAGCGTGTCCCGGACAGTCAACGTGTGCATAATGTCTGTTATCTGTTTCATATTCTACGTGAGCGGTTGAAATTGTTATACCCCTTTCTCTTTCTTCAGGAGCTCCATCAATTTCATCGTATTTAGTAGCAGTTGCTTGACCTGTTTTTGACAACACTAGTGTAATCGCAGCAGTAAGCGAAGTTTTACCATGATCAACGTGACCAATAGTTCCGATATTACAATGCGGTTTATTCCGCTCAAATTTTGCCTTTGCCATAACTTTTCTCCTGAAAAATATCAAAGTTTAATAAAAATAGCCATCACTTAAATTTTCCACTACTTTAAAATAAAAGCAATGGAGCGGGTGATGGGAATCGAACCCACGCGACCAGCTTGGAAGGCTGGGGCTCTACCATTGAGCTACACCCGCTATACTAATACCAAAAACCAACGCTCAAGAGCTATGGTGGAGGAAGAAGGATTCGAACCTTCGAACGCATACGCGGGCAGATTTACAGTCTGCTGCCATTGGCCACTCGGCCATTCCTCCAGATAAAACTTAATGCAAAATAGACCACTTAATAAATAATTACAAGTGCTATTTCACAATAAACGTATTCTTAAGCTTTTCACACCCTAAATAAAGGCGATATGTTTAAATGTTTAGTTGTAAGTTTTTATAATAAATAGTAAATTATGTCAAGAACAATTTTTCAAATTAAGTTACAGACATTATGGTTAATAGCAATAAAATCGATAGTTTTAATAAATCACAATATTATATTCACGGAACGCATGCAGTAATTGCGGCTGCAAAAAATACTGAGCGTAATGTAAAAAAAATATTTTGCTTAGGCAAACAAGAATCTATTTTAAAACAAAGCATTAAAAACTATCCAATAGAAGTTGTTGATAATAATTTTATTACTCAAAAAATTGGCAAGGATCAGCTGCATCAAGGTGTTATAGCATTAGTAGATACTATATTTAAAAAGAGCATTGAGGAGTTAAAATTTAATGAAGGAGCAGATCGCGTTGTAATTCTTGATCAAATTTGCGATCCTCAAAATATCGGAGCAATTATTCGAAGCGCTGCAGCTTTTGGAATAGATAAAATTATCATGCCTAAAGATAATGCTCCTGATGAAAATGCAACAATAGCTAAAACTGCGTGCGGCTGTTTGGAATTAGTGCAAATTGCTAAAGTTACAAATTTACAGCAATCAATAAAATATTTAAAAGATAATGGATTTTGGATCGCCGGCCTTGATGCTAATGGAGATCAAAATATTAATCAAGTTATTAATATTGATAAAATTGCAATTATAATTGGCTCTGAAGGAAAAGGTATGCGAAATCTAACATCTAAATCATGTGATTTCCTTGTAAGTATACCCATTTCTTCTCAAGTTGAGAGCTTAAATGCGTCTAATACTGCTAGTATTATTTTCTATTTATTAAATAATTTGACTTAAGCCTTACGCGCTCTAAAAACAACTTTTAATAAAAAAAATTATAACTATTTCATATTTAGTAAGGTTTTTGTTTATTTTGCTTAAATAAATGATGCATAATAATGTTATTGTTAAGGATGTTATATTATTTATTTGAGTTACTTAAAAGTTTTAATATGAAAAAAATTGGTGCATTTTTTAATAGGAAAAAAATTATTACAGATCCAAGTAATGTTAATTTAAATATTGAAGGTAAAAATATTCAATCGGCCAGCAATAATGAGCCTCATGATCAAATAAAACATTTAAAAAGTTGGCACGAAGAGCGTTTTGATAAAATCACTGTTCAACGTAATTTATTATTTTTATTATTATTAATATTATTATTCTTATCCATAATTTCAATTGGTGTTATTGCTTACGTTGTTAATGCTAAAAGGTTTGATCCGTTTGTTATCCAAATTGACGATACAACTGGTGTTGCCAATGTCGTTAATCCAATGAATTCAAGTGTATTAAGCGGCAACGAAGCACTTGCTCAATACTTTATTAAAAAATATATAATAGCGCGAGAGACTTATAATCCAGTTGATTTTGATACTGAAGCTAAAAAAGTTATCAGATTACTCTCCATTAATAATATTTATTATGCTTATAGAAGTTATATTAAAAATGAAGAAGTTAATCCTTTAATTAAATATGGTCAAAAAAACACTACTTATTTATTAGTTAGATCTTGGTCTAAATTGTCAGAAACAAAATATATATTAAGATTTTCAATTAATGAAACATCTGGCGCCAAAAAAGTATTTAATAAAATTGCAGTTGTGGAATTTAGGTATGTTCCACTAGCATTAACAGAGTCGGATAAAGATATAAATCCAATTGGCTTTCAAGTAACAGGTTATAGGGTAGATGATGATAGTAGTTAAAATTATATTTTTATTGATTTTTTCAAGTTTATTTGCTAATGCGCAAGGTAAAATGAACATTTATGATGAACCAGTAACTACAGATAGTAGAATTAAGACCTATATTTATAGTCCCAACGATATTTATCTATTAGTATTGCATTATGGTTTTCAGTCACATATTGAATTTGCCAAAAATGAATCTATTGAAACAATAACTCTAGGAGACACATATGCTTGGAAAATAACGCCGCTGGGTAATAGATTATTTATCAAGCCATTAGAGCGCAATATTAGAACCAATATGACTATTATTACTAATAAAAAAACATATCAATTTGATATAGTTGCCCAAGAATTAGAAAGCGGCGATGAAAAAGATTTAGTATATGTAGTGCGTTTTCAATACCCAAAAAATTCTAGGTAATTTATGGCAAAAGAACCAAAAATAGAACCCGTTTTAGAAGGCGAACTATCTCCTGAAATAGATCAGGGACTGTCACAAGTTGCAACTAATCCAAAACAAAATATGATGATTTTAATTGGAATAGTTCTTGTTTTTTCCTATCTATTTTATAGTTTATTTCTATCTAGCACCGATAGTAAACCAAAAAATGATAATTTAGCTCCAGTTGATGTAAATAAGCCAACTCAAGCTATAGCTGATAATGATATACCAGCAATACCCACGCTGCCAACACCACCAAAGCTTGAGGATTTAACTCCACCAGCACCTCCAGAAATACTCCCATTACCCCCAACAGTAGCGCCACTGCCGACACTTCCTTCAGATCAATCAATAGCTAGTGTTGCACTTCCAACAACAAAGTTGAAGCCAGATGATAAACAAAAGAGGTTACTTGCAAAAAGAAAGTCCTCAATAGTATTACTTGCAGGAACGCCACCTAGCAAAACTGCGGCGCAGTTGGAAGAAGAAGCTAATTTTTCTTATCGTGGAGATATGACTTTAGTTCTAGGACGTGGTAAAGTAATTGATGCAGTAATTGAAACTGCGGTTAATACTGATTTTGGTGGAGAAATTCGCGCAGTAATTACTAGAGACATATATTCCGAGTGGGGAAAAAACATATTATTGCCTAAAGGATCAAGAGTTTATGGTAATTACGCAACTGGCATTAGTGGTGCCTATGGCAGAATTGCTATTGAATGGATCAGAGTTGATCTTGCAAATGGATTTACTTTGAACTTAAGTGGAACTGGTACAGATTCTTTAGGACGAAAAGGAACTCAAGGCCGAGTTGATCACAAATTCAAAGAACGATTTTCAAATGCAGTGCTGCGTTCAGCCTTTAATATAGGGCTAGCAAAAGGACTAGATGCCATAGTTAAACCTCAAACTAGCAATGAAGCGGCAGCAACTAGAGCAGCAACAGCAACAAATATTAAAACTCTTTATGTTATCGCCTGTCATTATATTACTTCTCATTATTATGATCTTATTCATTCTCCCCTTTACTTCGTTTTATTTTATTTTATCTTACTT
>JAYUJO010000093.1:0-6336 GCA_043765215.1 Rickettsiales bacterium
CACTATGTCAGAAAATCTTTTAGTTAAATTTGATTCAATATAACTTTCTTTTTGTACTTCAATAGTATTTAAATCAACTATATTTTTTACATTATCAGGTAAATATTGAGTCAAAAAATTCTTAGCAGATAACTGATTTTCCATAATTCGCTTGAAAAACGCATCATGAGGAAGATTTGATTTATTAGCTTTTATTTTTGAATCAGTCATTACAGAACTTCAATATAATTTAGTCCTCACTATATCATAATATTATCCATATTCAAATAAATGAAACATAACTTTTTTATCTGCTATAAAAAATCATGAAATTTATTTTCTGGTACACTTTATTCTATTCCTTATACACGTTTCTATATCTAAAACACCCTCAAACCCTTAAGTAGTCGCTATATTTTAAGTTGGAGACTTTCGTCACATTAGAAGCCGAGTTTTGTGTGGCAGCTTTAGAATAAGACACCTAACCAATACGGCAAGACAGAAATATTTAATAATTATATTTAATAATTTTAATTACACCAAAGGGGGCAAAATATGCTATAGCTGAATATATAAGTTTTTATAACAAAATATGTATGCACTAATCTCTAAATTATTTGACTCCTGAGCAAATCTATTTTGACGAATTAAATTAAATGGTTTATCATCAATTTTATATCTCTCTTACCTCATTTTTTAGTCCAGTCTTTTGGAGCCACCTAAGAATAGAAGTTGGTTGTACGAAACACTGGGATTGTACTCAGATTATAAAGTTAAGCGCTACCAATCGTCGAAAGTCTTCCTATGCAAATAGGTCACATAAACTTTGGTAAGAAGTTAACAGGGAAGCGTAGTGTGGGAAAACCACATGCTGCGTTTGACGAGGAGGGTGATGGAAACAGGGCTTAAATTAGCAACTGCGCCATTGCTCGACCCTACTGAAGAGGGCTGTCCTTAAGTAATTAGGGATGGCTACTCGACAAGTTATAGCAAAAAGGATTCTATCTTGATGCGCTTTGTATGATGGTGGCATTGTCAGTCTGAAGTCTACTCTAGATACACATCTTCTCTGACCAATTATCATTCGTCACTATCTCCAGATAAACAAGGATCTGGAATGTTATCTGATGGTATTGGATCCACATGACTATATCCTTGAATCATTTCATCTATCGATAATTTTTTCTTACTTTCTAGCCCCTTTTTGTCTTCTGGTAACTCTGCTTCAGCAGCAATGGGATCAGATTCTGAAACTGAAACAATTTCTTCTAATAGATCAACTTCTATGATATTTCTAAATTTATAAGGGTAAGTAACATCATTGGATTTCTCACTTTCTGCATCGCTATCGGCCTCGAGCATTCGCATACATATGTCGAAATTATTATTATCTCTCGTTTTTTTGAACATTGCAGCAAGCTCCTTTATGACTTCGACATCTTTAGGTGCTTGTTGTCTTTCTATATTTTCTTCATAAATTTTTTTGGCTGTAAGAAAATTTGCTATAGCATCTTCATTGTCGATGCCTCCGATGTTAAGTCTAGCCACTCCTCTGCATAAATAAACTCTGGCCAAATATCCTTGATCTATTTCATCATTACATTGTTTATATAGTTCTATTGCTTCACGACAAATACTTATTACACGTAAAAAGTCCTCTTCTAGAAGAAAATCAACCTTATTTGATGCTGTAATAAAAATAAAGTTTGGAAAATTAAGCTGATTAGCGGCTTTTTCGACTATTATTTGAAATAGCATATTGTTGTATCCTGTTCCATAACTTTGTAGAAAGTCTTGCTTGTTTTCTCTAAGATTATCTTCACATAAATTTAGAAATTTTTTTTCTTGCTCGTAAACCTTCCGAATTTCAGTAACGTTTAGCGGAGAATTTGTTAAGTTTAAGATATTTATCTTTATTAATTCTAAAGCTAAAACACGATAATGTTTGGCACACAGATGGTGATATGTAAAGGATGTAAAGATTTGTGTTTTAGGGGCGTCAATAACGTGTAAAAGATTATATACCACACGCATTATTTGCTCACTTTCTTTGAGTTGGTCACGCTCTAAATATGCATCCATTAAAAACATTAAATTACGAGGGTTTTTAAATAAATTTATATAATTTTCTGTACCTAATTCAGAAAAAGCTGAGCATGAAGAAGCTTGCAATGTCTCCTTCATTTCTTGAAACTCTATTTTATCATCTCGATCCTCAATAAGCTTTAAGCCTTCTTTTACTATATTTTTGGCTCTTTCAATATATCCTTGCAATACCAAACAAGAAAAATAATTAATATATATGCCAATAACAAATTTAAAACCCTTTTTTGAAATATCGTTTTCTTTCTGTATTTTAAACCTCGTTTTTTGAAAATATTTTTCAACAGCCGAATAATTTTGTAACCTTATATTACTTGTTATTAAAATATGCGAGGTAATTACTTCTTTATCACTCTCAGTATATTCAACTAATAATTCTTGTGGCATAAGCTCAAGGATTTTATTTGAACAGTCTGATTTCTCATATAATAGGAAAATCAATGCATAAAGATTTTCTTCCCAAACAAAAACATTAGAATATATAGTATCTTTTAGCCGTTCTGCTGTTAAGAATTTAGACAAAGATTCATGCATAGCTTTATGCCTGGTTGCAGTAGTGTTACTAGCTGCCTCTTGAAATAAAAAATCTTGATTTATCATTTCATCTATCTGTGATTTATACTTACTTTGAAATATATCTTTAAAATATCCTCCTAAGAAACCTACACACATTTTTATTATATATTCAGATTTATCTGGATTATTACACTGTATAAATTCTTTTAATTGTTCTAGTTCATCAATAGCTTTCTTTAAAATTTTTGATGGTCTTTGCTGATGATATTTATTTATATCTTCTTTTATATCATCTCTTGATTTTCCTAGTTTTTTAATCTCACGTTCTAGTTCTATGATCTTACTTTTATAAGATTCAATTTTTGCTTTTCTAAATTTTTCACTATTTTCAACTATTGTCTTTTGTAACATATTAAAAAATGTTATATCAGAAGAAGTCTCGGTTAAATTTTCTTTTATTTTAGCAAAACAACCTAATGCTGCTAATTCTTGTTTTAAAAAACCTCTTTTTTCTTCTAATATCTTTGACTCTGCTGATGATTTCTCTTTATTTTTAAGTTCTGTACTTAATTTTGCTATTTCATTTTTCTTATCTTCTTGAAGGACTATAATATCATTTATATCACTAACTTTTTTATTCCTGATATTTCCAAGTACTTGTTTGTTATTTCCAAGGATTTTTTGAAATGTTTGCGCATTTTTATTGTTAGATATAAATTCTTCTAGCTGGTTATAATCCTGTACTTGCGCTTCTGGAGAAGTTTCAGTCTCTACCTCTTTTAATAGTGCTATCGTGTTTTGTAGCTTTTTTTGTTTTGCCTGCAAAAGTGATTCTGTATCCTGAAGTTTGCCTTTTACACCCGACTTTTGTTTAGGTATAATTATATTTAAGTTCAATTTTTCAGTCAAATTTCCCAAATCTAAATTGACTTCTTCAGTAGCTTTCAGAATATATCCAGCTATATTTTGATAACCATTTATTTTGTCATAGCTATCAAATTCTTCTTCTAAAATACATCTTATTTTTGTCAGAAACTTTCTTAATATATTTATATTCTCTTCAAATATCAGTTTTATCTCTGATAATTTTTTACTATCTTTTTCATAAATTATATTTGGATTACTTTTTATTTTATTTCTATAAGACTTTAATTTTCCAAATAAAAACCGAATAACATTATTCTCAGCATCCTTTAAATCAGTTTCAGGTTTAATAAAGTCTGAAATTTCTTTAGAGGTTTCTCCAAATTGAACAAAAAAGTAGCCTAACCAGTATCTATCAATTGCGTCAGTTAAATTTAGTTCTCTATAAACCTCTTGATCCATAATGTCGATTAATTGCAATAATTTATTAATACAGTTTAAATCATGATAATATGACGTAAGCTTCACTAAATAACTCTTTTCTACAAAAGAATCATTTCCTTGATGGTGGTTGCCATATTGTGACCCTAAAATAATATTAATTTGATTTAACAAACCTGCTAAACTGCCTTTGACTAACTTTGTAGGAATTAGTAACATTTTCTGAAAATGCTCATCATTAGCAAGATCTTTTAAATATGAGAGGCTTTCAAAATCTAGTTTTGCTCCTTCTTTATTGACTCGATTGCCTTTCTTTTTATGTTTATTTCTATAACCATGTGTATTCCTTACACAATCAAGATCATCTTCTTTCCACGAGATATCATGAAATAGTTTACCCATTGCTTCAAAAGCATCAATAATGAATTGGTTTTGAGCTGATTCCAAGTTACTTCTAATTTCATTTATAATGTACTGTACCTTTTGTATTTTATCTAAATCTTCTGTAAATCTTTGTTGACCATAATAATAATCTTCTTCTTGGGGAGGAAAATCAAAAATAGTTTCATTAATAGCTATCGTTATATCTTCGGGGGGTTGCTCTTTTTTTATGTTTTCCTGAGCTCGTGCAATTTTCTGCTGATCTTCACTTTCTGTGCTTAAAGTAGCAGCCATCCAATGAGTTCCTGCACTACTATCGCCCGCTACATCAGACAACCTTTGTTGCATTCCTTGATTTTCTGTTTGATCTGCATCATTATTGGCAATATACTCAATGTTATCAATGTGACCAATTACCTGGTATATAGCTGCCTCGATTTCGCACACATTATATTTTCCCTCGAACCCATTATATTCCCTTGCTTCGCGCAGATGATAAGATATTACTCGAATTTCAAACTGATCAGCTTCTCGATTGAATCGAAGATTGCAGGCAGAGAGTATTTTCGTAAAGTCTTCACTTTGATCTGGGGCATCTACTTTATTTAACTCATTGTCAGTATAAATCTGATATTCATGCTTTATTTCCGTTAGCTTTTGCTGTAATTCTGGGGTAATATTTTTATTTTTTAAAAAACTAAGAAAATTTAAGCTTTTCATATTATTTACAGCTTCTATAATGGCTATCACCCCTTCACTACCTATGTCGTTTTGACCAAGGTTAATCCATTTTAATGTAGTACATTTTTTTAATGCCCAAGCTAAATTGACACAATCAGCATCTGTTATTCTTTTATTTTGCAAATTTAATGCATCATAGTCATCGGCAGAATCTAGAAATTTATCCAGGGAGTATGCTATTTTCATAATTATAACTTCATAGTTGAAAATTTTAATTTAACGATTAAATGAATATTATAGATATAGAACACAAAATCAATCTTAAATTGAATTAAGATCGGTCCTGTTGCAGATAGAAAATTTCAAAAAAGTCATCATATTACAAACAAATATATGTAACTATAAATGGTTGCATATATAGTTATAACGTGATAAACTGAAAACCAATAAAAATGAGTCAATTTGAAAAGTTATTGCAGAAACTAAGGAGTAATTCAAAGGAATTTAGTTGGGGCGAGCTCGTAAAACTATTGCATGGACTTGGGTTTGAAAGTCTATCAAAAGGTAAAACTGGTGGATCTAGGCGTAAGTTTTATAACAAAGATAAAAATCTTATTATTAACCTGCATAAACCTCACCCATCACCTTACTTAAAAGATTATACACTGAAACAAGTTAGATTAAAACTATTAGAAGAGGAAATTATATGAATAATAGCGATTTAATAGAATATAAGGAATATTATGGCTCCGTGCATTTTGATGCAAAACAGGAAATCTTTTATGGTAAAGTAGAATTTATTCGTGACCTTATAACTTTTGAAGCTCATGACGCTAAATTTTTAATAGCATCTTTTAGAGAGGCTATAGATGATTATCTCGAGGATTGTGCTATTTTAGGTAAAACCCCAGATGTACCATTTAAAGGGTCTTTTAATATCAGGATATCTCCCTCTCTGCATAGAGAAATTGGCTTATATGCAATTCAGCATGATAGTAGCATAAATAATATAGTTAAATCCGCATTAAAGAGTTTTATAGAACATAAAGCTGTATAATCTGTAAATTTAAATTTGGTCTGATAATCTAAGAGCTATTGTCAAATTTTGTGTATCAGTAACTATTTTAAGTAGGTTAGGTATGGATCTTCCTAATACAACTAAGGTATCTCCTTCTTTTAGATATTCTAACGCATTTTTAAGTCCTGGCCTGTCATCTCTAATTCC
Organism: Rickettsiales bacterium; assembly: GCA_043765215.1. Lineage (GTDB taxonomy): Bacteria > Pseudomonadota > Alphaproteobacteria > Rickettsiales > Rickettsiaceae > Megaera_A. The sequence continues at coordinate 6,191 of JAYUJO010000093.1, forward strand.
TGACTATAATGGTACCCAAAAACTGGACAGCAAAAATGAAAAAGTGAGATTGTCATTCATCAGTCATAATGGTCCAGTTAAGTGGAACTAAAATCAGTCATACTGAGCCACCCAATCGTCAGTTAAAAAGCCACATAATTAGTATC
>JAYUJO010000094.1:0-2360 GCA_043765215.1 Rickettsiales bacterium
AAAAAACTATATATAATTCCAATGCGAACTAATTTATTATAGATATGCTGGAAATCAAATTGTTTATTATTTGAATTTTTAATTTTTATATAGAAATTAATACAGAGTATGATATAAATAAATGCGAAATTGCCAATAAAGAATATTTGTGAAAATAAATGTAGAATTTTTGGTAATAGATAAATATTCGTTAATTGGTTAACGTAGATAAATAATGTTTTGTTTATTCCGCCCCAATTATATAAAAAATACAGCATATTTTGTTTTAAAATGATTTTTATGTAGCTTAAATTATATTGAATCTATATATATAGCAATATAATGAAATTGTAATTTAAATATTGACGGCCCAACTAATAAGTTATCTTTGCATAAAATCCTTGCAAAGGAAAAAAAAGTTAGGTATAGTTCTGAAAATTTTCGTTTAAAATATTAGTATCAGATCTTAAATTATCTGAGAAGTTTTTATAATTTAAAAATAGAAGTAAGTTAAATGCCAACAAATAATCAATTGGTCAGATTCGGTAGAAAATCTAAAGTCAGAAAAAGTAAATCGCCTGCGCTTAAGTCAAATCCTTTTCTTAAAGGCGTATGTGTGATTGTGAAGACTGTAACACCAAAAAAACCAAACTCCGCGCTTCGTAAAATTGCAAGAGTACGTTTGAGCAATGGTGAGTATGTTAATGCATACATACCAGGTGAGGGTCATAATCTTCAGGAGCACTCTGCAGTATTAGTTAGAGGTGGTAGAGTCCCCGATCTTCCAGGTGTGAAATATCACATCGTTCGTGGTGCTTTAGATACGCAAGGTGTTAAAGGGCGTAAGCAAGCTCGTTCACGTTACGGTACTTCTTCTAAAGGTGGAAAATAATATTAAATATTAAACGATATAAGGTAAAAAATGTCGCGACGTCATGCAGCTGAGAAAAGAGTAATTAGTCCAGATACAAAATATAAAAGTATTATGCTTTCTAAGTTTATAAATAACATTATGATAAGTGGTAAGAAATCACTTGCAGAAAGATTAGTATATGGTGCCTTTGATAGGGTTGAGAAAAAACATGGTGCTGATCCATTCAAAACTTTTAATGATTGCATGAATAATGTTAAGCCTTATGTTGAAGTTAAATCTGTCAGAGTTGGTGGCGCAAACTATCAAGTTCCATCTCCTGTAGATGAGAAAAGAGGTTATGCACTTGCAACGCGCTGGGTTATTGATGCAGCTTCCAAGCGTTCAGGCAGAAGTATGATTGAAAAATTGGCTGAAGAGCTTTTTGATGCAGCAAACAGTCGTGGTGTTGCGATTAAGAAGAGAGAAGATACTCACAAAATGGCTGAAGCTAATAAAGCTTTCTCTCACTTTGCTCAAAGGTCATAAGGTAAATTATGAATATAAAACAATTATCTGACGTTCGTAATATTGGAATTTGTGCGCATATTGATGCGGGCAAAACTACCACCACTGAACGTATTCTTTATTATACTGGTAAATCTCATAATATAGGTGAGGTTCACGATGGTGGAGCAACGATGGATTGGATGGAGCAAGAGCAAGAAAGAGGTATTACAATTACTTCTGCTGCTACAACTTGTTTTTGGAAAGATAAAAGAATTAACATTATTGATACTCCAGGCCACGTTGATTTTACAATTGAAGTTGAAAGATCATTAAGAGTCCTTGATGGTGCAATCACTGTATTTGATGGTGTTGCTGGTGTTGAGCCGCAATCTGAAACTGTGTGGCGTCAGGCTGACAAATATAATGTTCCAAGAATGTGTTTTGTTAATAAATTAGACAGAGCTGGTGCTGATTTTTACAGATGTGTAGACATGATAATCGACAGGTTGGGTGCAAATCCTCTTGTAATTCAGTTACCAATAGGTGTTGAAGAAGATTTTATTGGAGTTGTTGATCTTGTAAAAATGCAATCAATAATTTGGAAAAATGAAGCTTTAGGAGCTGAGTTTGATTATGGTGATATTCCTGCTGATCTACTAGATAAAGCTAAAGGGTATAGATTAAAATTAGTTGAAACTGCAGTTGGAACAGATGATGTCATTTTTGAAAAATATTTAAATGGTGAAGAGTTGTCTGAAGATGAAATTAAATTGTGCATAAGAAAAGGTACAATTGATGGAAGCTTTGTACCAATAACCTGTGGTACTGCTTTTAAAAATAAAGGTGTTCAACCATTGCTTGATGCAGTGATTGACTATTTACCTTCGCCATTAGATATACCTGCTATTAAAGCTATTGATTCAAAGACTGGTGAAGATAGAACGGTTGAGAGTTCAGTTGATGGTCCCTTTACGGCTCTTGCATTTAAAATTATGACTGATCCATTTGTTGGTTCTTTAAC
>JAYUJO010000095.1:0-2353 GCA_043765215.1 Rickettsiales bacterium
TATGGATTTTATATATTTAATATGTATATTGTATATAACTAATAATTAAATGCTATAACAGGGTATTTAATTATGTAGTATATAATTTTAAAATAGAATATATCCAAGTATTATAATGATTAACTTTAGTTTTGATTCAAGAATGACCGCAACAGATGCTGCATATTTTAAAAATGTCACAGCACAATCTATTCATAAGGAGCTTTTTACTAAAAATTTACTGTCTAAAAAAAATAATAATAGAGTTTATTTTGGACACGAAACTGCAAGAAAAATATTTAATCTTAACTTTAACAAAAAAATTATTTCTTTTCAAATTGTAAAAGGTGGTACTGGTAAAACTTCTATAGCTCATTCTTTTGCAGTGAGAGCTAATTTATACGGAGCCCGTGTATTATGCATTGATCTTGATCAACAAGGTAATCTTACTGAAGCCTTCGGTATTGACTCTAACCATACCCCTATCATGATTGATATCATTAATCAACCAGAACTTATTAATAGCTCTTTAATGAATATTGCTCCTGGGTTGGATATATTACCAAGCAGAATCGAAAATGCCGTCTTAGATAACCACCTTATGCTCAATAAACACCCTTTAGATAGAGTTTATAAACATATTTTAGAAAAAGTAAGTTCCAACTATGATCTTATCATTATTGATTGCCCTCCAGCTTTAGGACAATCTGTAACAGCTGCTGCTCTTACATCTGATATAATTGTTTTTCCAGTAACCCCAGAACAATTCAGCTTGTCTGGATTAGAAATTTCATTTAGAGAAATTAACACTTTAAATAAAAGATTTGGATCCGCTTGTAAATTTAAAATACTTTTAAATAAATTCGATATGAGAACTGCTTTATCCCGAGATATTTTAACAAAAATGATAACTCATAATACTTTTAAAGAATTAATGTGTGAAACTCTTATCAGAAGTTGTCAAGACTTTCCAAATATGATTTATTCATTAACTAATATTTTTAGTAATACTAAATCCTCGTTTGCAAAAGAAGATATTGATCTTTTTACTAAAGAAATTTTAGAACTAAAAATTAAAAATAAAAAAAATGCCCTCAATTAAAGATATAAAAGTAAAAAAAACAAGTAAATTTGAAAAGCAATTATATAGACCTTGGGATATAAATCCCGAGGAGAGTAATATTGAAAAACCCAAAATTATAGATAAAAATAATCAATCATCAGTATCAACTATTTATGATAATGATAAATTGGAAAAATTATGGAGATTTTTATCTAACTCAAAAAAAACAATATTAAAATATTTAACGGAGATATCTAAAGAAGAAAATGATGGTTTAATTTTAACAACAATAATAATTATAAATGAAGCGGCTAGTGATTTATCTTTACCTGTAAATACATTCAGAACTACTTTACAAAATTTACGAGAAGATCAACTTATTTTTAATTATGAAACTAAACCTGGTAGAGGAGGTTTTACTAGGTATAGTATTCAAAAGGATTTATATCAATACGTAAGGCTGAAATTTTTTAATAAATAAATAAATAATATGTTGACTTCGCGAAGTTGAAATGTAAGATATAATTATTGTATTTACTTTAACTTTATTAAAAAGGAGATGAAGCCTATAAAACACAGACTCCACCGGTAAATAAGTACAAATTGATAAGTACCAAAAATATTATAATAAGATAGAAATAATAACTTATATCATAATATATATAAAGCTTTCTCAGGGCTTAGATTGTACATCAATTGTACTTATTTACCGTAATATAGTCAAGTGTTTTCAGGGTTTTCGCCTCAAAAAGAGGATAAAAACTACTATGAATAATGCTTTAATTGAAAACACCAAACAAAATTGTATCTATGATACCACATATTTGCCACCAATTACCCAATTGCCAAGCTTTACTGCAATTAGTAGCTGCTTAATTGATCATATTATTGGTTCTGATTCATTATCTCCAAATGAAAAACTCTATTATTTGGTCAATGACTTTTATAATCAAAGTTTTAAATCTTGGAAACTTTCAGCTAATAAGGTAAATACTGGGTCTTATGCTTCTTCTAAAGTTAAATTTTCTGCTTCTAAGATTGGTTATTTACTTGGGCTTTCTCGTAGTAGGATATTTAATATTCAGGCAAAGCTTGAGTCTCTTGACTATTTATCGATTAAAAGATCAGTAAATCATTTTGGCATGAATAATATTAACGTGGCAGAAGTTACTCTTCCTACGTCTATTTTTGCTGATTTGATTAAGCTAGCTAAAAACAAAACTAAATCTTTAGCTTTAATGTTAGACCATCAGGATATTGCTCCTAATCAAAGAAGAGATCTACTTGATCAAACAAAACAATTTATTCCTT
>JAYUJO010000096.1:0-2350 GCA_043765215.1 Rickettsiales bacterium
ATTTGGTAAAGGTGATTTTGCCTATAGAGCTTGCTATTCTAAAGATAGAACGGGTCATACGATCATGCATAAGCTTTATGAGGAAGCTATTGCTCAAAATATTGATTTTTATAATTATCATTTTGTTTTAGATTTATTACATTTAGATAATATTTGCTATGGTGCAGCTATATGGAATATTGACACTGGTGAAATAAATTACCTGCAAGCTAAAAATACTATTATTGCCACAGGAGGATGTAGTCAAATTTATGCAACCTCAACATCTGCAGCTATTTGCACTGGCGATGGTAATGGTTTAGTTGCAAGAATTGGAGGTAGTTTGCAAGATATGGAATTTGTACAATTTCATCCCACAGCACTAAAATCATTTGGAATATTAATTACTGAAGCAGCAAGGTCTCAAGGAGGAATTTTAAGAAATAAGATGGGTGAGGCATTTATGGTTAATTATGCACCTAAATTTAAAGATTTAGCGGCGCGTGATGTAGTTGCAAGAGCCATTTCGCTTGAAATTAATCAAGGACGTGGTGCAGGAGCTAATAAAGATCATATTTGGCTTGATTTAACTCATTTATCATCAGATGAGATAAAAAATAATTTACCAACAATATTTGAAAATTGCAGAGAATTCCTAAATATTGATCCAACTATTGACCTAATACCCATTGCTCCTGCTGCTCATTATAATATGGGAGGAATTCCAACGAATAATAGATGTCAGGTTATTAGATATGATGAAAAAGGTGAAACCATTATTGAATCATTATTTGCCATTGGAGAGGCTGCATGTACTTCTGTGCATGGAGCAGGGCGTTTAGGATGCAACTCACTGCTTGACTTAATTGTTTTTGCTGATAGTGCAGTTAATAATTTACAAAAAAAAGATCGGGCGCTTGATATTTCTGTTTTTAAAACAAAAATTAAAGATAAATTACAGAATATTTTTAATAAAAAAAATGGTGATATTGGTTTATTAAGACAAAATCTAAAAGAAATAATGAGTAAATATGTCGGAGTATTTCGCAGCAAAGAAAATCTGCTCACTGCATTAAATGCTTTAAATGAAATTAATCAACAATTTAAAATAAGTGGAATTAACGATCAATCATTACAATGGAATATGGAGCTTCAACATTATTTAGAATTCGAAAATATGATTGTCTCAGCACTAGCTACTGTTAAGTTGGCGCTCTGGAGAGAGGAAAGTAGGGGGGCGCATTGGCGAGAGGATTTTCAAAATTCGGATGATGAATTCGCTGTTCATAGTATTTATAATGCAAATAATGATAATATATTTAAGCGTCAAGTTAGAAAAGCGCAAGAAAATGTGGATTTTTATCAACCACACAAAAGAAACTACTAGTAGAAATGAAATGGTACTATTTATATAAATACTAATTTGCTATGTTAATTGTAACTAATTTTTTTTAAAAAAACTATGCATCAATTTAAAATATTTCTTATTATTATTTTTCTGGCTCAGTCAGTAATAGCCTCAGAGCACTCAAATTTTTGTACAGTAACCAAAACGACGCTTAATGATTATGAGCCAAATATGTTCGAAAAATCCAATAATTTGCTAAAAAAATCAGGGCAGGAAATTATTGTTTCAGGTGAAAAAATTGTTATTTATGGTCGCCTGCTAGATCAACATTGTTTGCCAATTTCTGATGCAAAAATATATATTTGGCAAGTAGATGGGCATGAAAAATATTTATATTTACCGCTTAGAAATGTTGCAAAAAATAATTTCATCAAAATTGATAATACAACTTCGTTTACGGGTAATGGTACTGCGACGACTAATAATAAAGGTGAATTTGTTTTTATCACCATTAAACCAAAAAATGTGCATGATTTACCTTCTCATATAAATATTCGAGCTGAGCATTATATTTTTAAAGATATTCAAACAAGACTAAATATCAGTGATAATCAAATCATGGATATAGAGGATAACCCATCTTCAAACTTAATTATAAAATATGCTCAAGATAATAATTTGGAAATATATGGTTATGAAATTGTAATGCCTGGGTTTGGTCAAAAAAAATATTTAAACGATGATATGTAAAAATTATGACAGAAAATATATTTAAAACTAATGATGAATATGGAATTCAAGCATCAGAAATAAATGATGAACAACTTGAAAATGTAATTATCCCTCAACAGATTAGGGATGAAATACCTACATTAAATAAACATGGGTTCATGAAAGTTGAAATTGATGAATTTTCTCAAGAGTTCATAAATACTGCAAAAAATACTAATGATAGGCTTCTTGAAATGGGAACTGCGTATGGTTTTATTGTTCAAGAAGTGCTTAAAAATGGTGGAAACATTG